>NZ_LZJB01000585.1:0-35236 GCF_001666895.1 Mycobacterium sp. E3298 | reverse complement strand
CTGGAGAAGCTGCGCGCCCTGGTCCGTGTCTGACAACCACGACCAGCCGTGCCCCGGCGAATCGGCCGCGGCGCGCCTCGATGCACGCCTGGTACCGGCCGCGCTCACCTGCTGGGTGGTGACCGCCGCCGGCATCTGGTGGCCGATCGGCAGGCCGGTGGCGGCGTGCTGTGTGGTGTTGGCCGCCGTCTCCGGCCTGCTGGCCTGGCGCGCCGTGGCTCGATCGGACGGAACCGGTCGGCTGCGGGCCGTCGCCGTCGGCCTGTCCGCGGTCGGCGTCACCGGTGCGGGATTCGGCTTGGCGGTGGCGTTACGCGCCGAAGCGGTAGAGCGTCACCCGATCACGGCCGCGTTCGGGACCGCCGCCCCGGTGACGGTCACCCCTAGCGAAAGCCCGGTGTCGTTGGGCCGCGGGCGGCTCATGTTCCGGGCCACGATGCAGCGCCTGCGCGACGAACAGATCTCGGGCCGGGTCGTCGTCTTCGCGCGCGCCCCGGATTTCGAATCGGACGGCGATGGGCTGATGGTGGGCCGGCCGGTGCGGTTCACGGCGCGGATCGGACACCCGACCCGCCGCGACCTCACCGTCGCGGTGCTCAACGCCTCGGGCCGCCCGACCATGGGCACCGCGGGCGCCGTGCAGCGGGCGGCCCACACCGTGCGCGGTCGGTTCGCCGCCGCGGTGCGCGGCACGCTGCCCGCCGAGCAGGCGGCGATGCTGCCGGCCCTCGTCCTGGGTGACACCTCGGCGGTCACCGCCGAGACGGACCGCGACTTTCGGGCGGCGGGCATGACGCACCTGATGGCGGTGTCGGGCGCCAACGTGACCATCGTCTGCGGGGCCGTGCTGTTCTCGGCGCGCGTGGTCGGACCGCGGGCGGCCGTCGTCCTGGCCGGGCTGGCCCTGGTCGCGTTCGTCGTCGTCGTGCAGCCGACGGCGAGCGTGCTGCGGGCGGCCGTGATGGGCGCCATCGCGCTGGCCGGGGTCCTGACTTCGCGGCGCCGCCAAGCCATTCCGGCGTTATGCGCCACGGTGCTGGGCCTGCTCGCGTTGGCCCCACAATTGGCCGTCGACGTGGGCTTCGCGCTGTCGGTGGCCGCGACCGCCGCGTTGGTCGTCATCGCGCCGGGCTGGTCGCGGCGCCTTGCGGGCAGGGGATGCCCCAAACCGCTGGCCGACGCGCTGTCGATCGCGGCGGCCGCACACGTGGTGACCGCCCCGTTGGTGGCCGGCATCTCCGGGCGGGTCAGCCTGGTGGCGATGGCCGCCAACCTGGCGGCGGCACCCGTCATTGCGCCGATCACGGTGCTGGGCAGCGCCGCCGCTGTGTTGAGCGTGGCATGGGCCGCGGGCGCCCATTTGCTGATCCGCTTCACCGGCCCCGAGCTGTGGTGGGTGGTGCGGGTGGCCCGTTGGTCGGCCGGCGCGCCCGCGGCGACGGTGCCCGTGCCCTCCGGTATGCCCGGGGTGCTGCTCGTCGCCGCGGTGACCGTGCTGATCGTCGTGGTGGTCGCCCGGCGGCGCGGAAGGCGCTGGCTCGGCGCCGCGGCCGCCCTCTGCGCGCTGGCTTGGTGGTTGTCCGACCTGCTGGATCCCGGGGCGGTCTAGTCGGTCGGTCGTGACACCATCGTGGGGTGAGCGACGATTCGCCGTTGCACCTGGTGCTGGGAGACGAGGAGCTGCTGGTCGAGCGGGCGGTGGCCGACGTGCTGCGGTCGGCCCGCCAGCGGGCCGGCGTCGAGGACGTTCCCGTCAGCCGCATGCGGGCGGGTGACGTCAGCACCTATGAGCTCGCCGAACTGCTGAGCCCGTCGCTGTTCGGCGACGAGCGGATCGTCGTCCTGGAGGCGGCCGGGGAAGCGGGCAAGGAGGCGGCTGCGGTGATCGCCTCCGCCGCGGCCGACGTTCCGATGGGCACGATGCTGGTGGTGGTGCACTCGGGGGGAGGGCGGGCCAAGGCGCTGGCCAGTGAGTTGCAGTCGCTCGGCGCCGTCGTACACCCGTGCGCGCGGATCACGAAGCTCAGCGAGCGGGTCGACTTCGTCCGCAAGGAGTTTCGGGCGTTGCGGGTGAAGGTCGACGAGGAGACCGTGACGGCGATGCCGGACGCGGTCGGCTCCGACGTGCGGGAGCTTGCGGCGGCCTGTTCGCAGTTGGTCGCCGACACCGGCGGCGTCGTCGACGCCGCCGCGGTCCGCCGCTACCACAGCGGCAAAGCCGAAGTGAAGGGCTTCGACATCGCGGACAAGGCGGTGGCCGGCGACGTCGCGGGCGCCGTCGAGGCGCTGCGGTGGGCGATGCTGCGCGGTGAGCCACTGGTGGTGCTGGCCGACGCGCTGGCCGAAGCCATCCACACGATCGGGCGGGTCGGGCCGCTTTCGGGCGACCCTTATCGGCTCGCGTCCCAGCTGGGCATGCCCCCGTGGCGGGTGCAAAAGGCCCAGAAGCAGGCGCGGTACTGGTCGCGTGACAGCGTGGCGGCGGCGATGAAGGTGGTGGCGACGCTCAACGCCAACGTCAAGGGCGCCGTCGCGGACGCCGATTACGCGCTGGAGTCGGCGGTCAGGACGGTGGCCGAGCTGGCCGCCAACCGAACCCGGTGAGCGGGGCTCAGAGCTTGTTGAGCGCGCGCGCCAGGGCGGACTTCTTGTTGGCCGCCTGATTCTTGTGGATCACGCCCTTGCTGGCCGCTTTGTCCAGCTTGCGGGTGGTCGCCGCGAGCAACTCCGTGGCCTTCTCTTTGTCGCCGGCGTGGGCGGCCTCGCGGAACGCGCGGACGGCGGTGCGAAGCGACGACTTCACCGACTTGTTGCGCAGTCGAGCGCGCTCGTTGGTGCGATTGCGCTTCTGCTGCGACTTGATGTTGGCCACGCTTTAGTTCCTTCTGCGATTCGACGTTTGCTTGGGGCGCCGGATACCACCACGGCGACTGCCCAGGTTATCAGTCGGTTACGTTTTCTCCCAAAACGGGAACCCGTGGCCTGCCATAACGTCAATTTGAGGCAGCATCTAACACCGTGAGTCTTCCGAGTCAGCTTGAGGAAACCAGGGGGAGTTTGCGCGCCGCGCGCAGCGAGCGCATTTTCGGCGGATACAACACGTCGTCGGACGTGTACGCGATGGCCTTCGACGAGATGTTCGATGCGCATGGCGCCGTGCGGGGACCCTACAAGGGCATCTACACCGAGCTCGCCCCGTCGGACGCCTCGGAGCTCAAGGCGCGCGCCGACGCCCTGGGCCGCGCGTTCATCGACCAGGGCATCACGTTCTCGCTGTCGGGCCAGGAGCGGCCTTTTCCGCTCGACCTGGTTCCCCGGGTCATCTCGGCCGCCGAATGGAGCCGGTTGGAGCGCGGCATCATCCAGCGCGTCAAGGCCCTCGAGATGTATCTCGACGACATCTACGGCGACCAGGAGATCCTCAACGACGACATCATCCCGCGCCGCCTGATCACCTCCTGCGAGCATTTCCACCGCGAGGCGATGGGCATCGTCCCGCCCAACGGCGTGCGCATCCACGTCGCCGGCATCGACCTGATTCGCGACGAGAAGGGGAATTTCCGCGTCCTCGAGGACAACCTGCGTTCGCCCTCCGGGGTGTCGTACGTCATGGAGAACCGGCGGACCATGGCGCGGGTCTTTCCGAATCTGTTCGCCACCCACCGGGTGCGTGCGGTCGACGACTACGCGTCCCACCTGCTGCGGGCCCTGCGCAATTCCGCGGCCACCAACGAGGCCGACCCCACGGTGGTGGTGCTGACCCCCGGTGTGTACAACTCGGCCTACTTCGAGCACTCGCTGCTGGCCCGCCAGATGGGCGTCGAGCTCGTGGAAGGTCGCGACCTGTTCTGCCGGGACAACCAGGTGTACATGCGCACGACCGAAGGGGAGGTGCAGGTCGACGTCATCTACCGGCGCATCGACGACGCCTTCCTGGACCCGCTCCAGTTCCGGGCCGACTCGGTGCTGGGCGTGGCAGGCCTGGTCAACGCCGCGCGCGCCGGCAACGTCGTCGTGTCCAGCGCCATCGGCAATGGTGTTGGCGACGACAAGCTCGTCTACACCTATGTGCCGACCATGATCGAGTACTACCTGGGTGAGAAGCCGTTGCTGGCCAACGTCGAGACCTACCGGTGCTGGCTCGACGACGAACGCGAAGAGGTGCTGGACCGGATCGACGAGTTGGTGCTCAAGCCGGTCGAAGGGTCCGGCGGGTACGGCATCGTGTTCGGGCCGGAAGCCTCCGAGAAGGAGTTGGCCACGGTCGCCAAGAAGGTTCGCGACGATCCGCGCAGCTGGATCGCCCAGCCGATGATGGAGCTGTCGACCGTGCCGACGCAGATCGGAAACACGCTCGCGCCGCGATACGTCGACCTGCGGCCTTTCGCGGTCAACGACGGCGACGACGTGTGGGTGCTGCCCGGCGGGCTGACCCGGGTCGCCCTGGTCGAGGGCTCGCGGGTGGTCAACTCCAGCCAGGGTGGCGGCTCGAAGGACACCTGGGTGCTGGCGTCGCGGACCTCGGCCGGCGACCACGAGCTCGGCGCCGCGGAAGTGGTGCGCTCGCTGCCGGAGTCGATGCCCGACCCGGAGGTGGACGGCGCGCCGCGGCTGACGCAAACCCAGTCCCTGACCAGGGAATCACCCCAGGAACAGCAGCTTCAGCAACAGCAGCGGCGGAGGAGGCGCTGATGCTGGCCCGAAACGCCGAGGCGCTGTTCTGGATCGGCCGCTATGTCGAGCGCGCCGACGACACCGCCCGCATCCTCGACGTGGTGCTGCACCAGCTGCTCGAGGATTCCAGCGTCGACCCGGACCAGACGTCTCGGCTGCTGCTGCGGGTGCTCGGGATCGATCCCCCGAGCCACGACCTGGACGTGTGGTCATTGACCGACCTGGTGGCCTTCAGCACCAATGCCTCGGGCGGTTCATCGATCGTCGACGCGATCACGGCGGCGCGGGAAAATGCGAAGTCGGCACGGGAGGTCACCTCCAGCGAGATCTGGGAGTGCCTCAACGGCACCTATCATGCCCTGGCCGAACGCGAGCGCGCGGCCAAACGCCTTGGGCCCCATGAATTCCTGTCCTACATCGAGGGGCGCGCGGCGATGTTCGCCGGGCTGGCCGACTCGACGTTGTCACGCGACGACGGGTACCGCTTCATGGTGCTGGGCCGTGCGATCGAGCGGATCGACATGACGGTGCGGCTGTTGCTTTCGCGGGTGGGGGACAGCGCTTCCTCCCCGGCGTGGGTGACGTTGCTGCGCTCCGCGGGCGCGCACGACACCTACCTGCGCACCTATCGCGGCGTGCTCGACGCCAGCCGCGTGGTCGAGTTCATGCTGCTCGACCGGCTGTTCCCGCGTTCGGTGTTCTATTCGCTGCGGCTGGCCGAACACAACCTCGACGAACTGCTGCACAACCGCCAGAGCCGCATCGGGGCCACGGGGGAGGCGCAGCGGTTGCTCGGGCAGGCCCGCAGCGAGCTGGAATTCGTGCAACCCGGTGTGCTGCTGGAGTCGCTGGAGAGCCGCTTGGCCGGACTGCAGCGAACGTGTCGCGACGTCGGAGAAGCGTTGTCCGTGCAGTACTTTCACGTCACTCCGTGGGTGGCGTGGTCGGATGCCGCCGACCGCCGGCTGGTCAGCAGGCAGGGGGACGCCTGATGTGGCGGCTGCGGGTGGTGCACACCACCGGATACGCCTACCAGTCGGCGGTGACCGCCTCCTACAACGAGGCGCGGCTGACCCCGCGGTCGAACACCAGGCAGAACGTCATCCTCAATCGCGTCGAGACGATCCCGGCCACCCGGTCCTACCGCTACATCGACTATTGGGGCACCGCGGTGACGGCGTTCGATCTGCACGCGCCGCACACCGATCTCACCGTGACGTCGTCCTCGGTGGTCGAGACCGAGCAGCCGGAACCGGCGGTGACCGACGTCGGCTGGGACGATCTGCGATCCGCGGCGGTGATCGATCGGTTCGACGAGTTGCTGCGCCCCACCGCGCACACCCCGGCGAGCAAAAAGGTTGTCTCCATAGCCAAGAAGATCGCCAAGGCGCACCAGCCCGCCGAGGCCGTCGCCGCCGCGGCGCACTGGGTGCGCGGCGAGCTGGACTACTTGCCGGGCACCACCAGCGTGCACTCGTCGGGGCTGGACGCGTTGAACGCGGGCAAGGGTGTGTGTCAGGACTTCGTACACCTTTCGCTGATGTTGTTGCGCGCCATGGGGATTCCGGCGCATTACGTGTCGGGTTATCTGCATCCCAAGCGCCACGCCGTCGTCGGGGACACGGTGGACGGGCGCAGCCACGCCTGGATTCAGGCGTGGACCGGGGGGTGGTGGAGCTACGACCCGACCAACGAGACCGAGATCTCCGAGCAGTACGTCAGCGTGGGCGCCGGCCGCGACTACACCGACGTTCCACCCCTGAAGGGCATCTACTCCGGAGAGGGTGCGACCGATCTCGACGTCGTCGTGGAGGTCACCCGGCTGGCTTAGCCGTCCGGGCATAGCGTGCACGCATGGACTACAGCGGGCGCCGGCCCGCCGGCTTCTCGTTGCCGCTGCTTTCGACGCTGTGCGTGACGCTGCTCTTCGGCGGGATCGCCGTCGGCGTCGGCCTGGGCGGCGTGATGCCGTTGCCGTATGGGCCGGCGGCCGCGGTCGTGGCCTACGTCCGCGCGCAGCCGGTCGCCGGGCGCGTCGTCGCGGTTGCGACGTTCGCGTCGTCGGTCCCCCTGGCCGTCTACGCCGCGACGGTGGGCGTGCGGCTGCGGCGCCTCGGGGCGGGCGGGCCGGGAGCCGCGATCGCGCTGACGGGGGGCATCTTGGCGGCCGGCGCGCTGGGGCTGTGCGGATTGTTGGCCTGGCCGCTGTCGCAGCCCGGAGTCGCCGCGGACGCGCCGTTGGTCCGGGTCCTGTACTTGCTGGTGTTCCTCGTCGGCGGCCCGGGGCATATCGTCGCCCTGGGTCTGCTGGTGGCCGCGATGGCGGCAACCTCGCTGAACCTGGGGGTGCTCCCGAGGCCGGTCGCCTGGGCCGGCCTGGTAACCGCCGCCCTCGCCGAAGCGGCGCTCGGGGTGATGATCTGGCCGGATCTGGGCGTGATCCTGCCAATCGCGCGGGTGCTGGCGCTGTCTTGGCTGGTGCTGGCCGGGGCGCTGCTGCCGTTGCGGCGCAATGACATTCGGGAATGAGGAGTTACGGGGAGTCGATCTCGACGCGATGCAGGTCGTCGCCGAGCTCGATCCGCCCGCCGAACCGCGATGCCGCCAGCGCCCGCCACTGTTCTTCTTGGCCCGGCACCAGCGCCGGCACGTAGTGCGTCATGACGAGGGTGCCGACCCCCGCGCGTGCGGCGGTTTCCGCCGCCTCTTCTACGGACGAGTGGTAGTCGCAGATGTCCTGCAGCCGTTGTTGCGGGATGTTGGCGACGATGTCCTTGCGGATCACGGTGTGCACCAGCGCGCCGGCTCCCGCGGCCAGCTCGTCGAGGCCCGCGCAGGGGACCGTGTCCCCGGCGAGCACCACCGACGCCGTCCCGTAGTCGACGCGAAACCCGATCGTTGGCGCCACCGGCCGGTGATCGGTCGGCGCGACGCGGATCGACACGCCATCGCGGTCCCACACCGCCCCGCCGGTGCATTCGTGGACCTCGACCGCCGGCGGGGCGTTCAGGTCGGCGTGGTGGGCGAGCCGGTACTCGATGTCGTGGCGGAACGCGTGCAGCGTGGCCTCGACCGTCTCCGCTATCCCGGGCGGCCCGATGATCGGCAGCGGCGCCGGATCGGGCGCGAAGGTGCTGATCCAGCGGGTGATCAGGAGATCACCGAGGTCTCCGATGTGGTCGCTGTGCAGATGGGTGATCAGCAGCGCCGACAATCCCGCCGCGCCCACGCCGACCGCCGCCGCGCGCTGCAACACACCGCGGCCGCAGTCCACCAGAAATACCTGCCCGCCGGCCCGCACCAGAGTCGACGGCCCGGCGCGGTTTGGGTCGGGGATCGGGCTTCCGGTCCCGAGCAGCGTGATCTCGATCATGGCCCTTATCTTGCAAGCCCCAGCCCCGCGCAGGTGGGCCAATCGCTCGATCAGACCCGGCGCGGCGGCGCGGGCCGGTTTCGAACGCCGACGTCAGGGTATGGACACGGATCGGCTACCGGTTCTCGCCATGGCTTTTGCGCCGCGCGAGTTAGCCGTAGCCTGGTGTGAAGCCGATCACAACCAGCTGGAGGCCTTGATGCGGATTGCAGACGTCTTGCGGAACAAGGGCGCGGCGGTGGTGACCATCAATCCCGAGGCGACGGTCAAAGAGCTGCTCGCGGGCCTCGCCGAGCAGAACATCGGCGCCATGGTGGTGGTAGGCGACGAGGGCGTCGTCGGCATCGTCTCCGAGCGCGACGTCGTGCGTCAGCTGCACACCCATGGCGCCAGCGTGCTGTCACGCCCGATCTCGAAGATCATGACCGCTACCGTCGCGACCTGCACAAAGGCCGACACGGTGGATTCGCTGAGCGTGCTGATGACCAAGAACCGGGTGCGTCACGTCCCGGTGCTCGACGGCAAGAAGCTGATCGGCATCGTCAGCATCGGCGACGTGGTGAAGACCCGGATGGAAGAACTCGAGGCCGAGCACCAGCAGCTGCAGTCCTACATCACGCAGGGCTGAGCGCCGCGCGACAGGCGCCTAGCTCCACGAGTAGTCGGCGCGCAACCGCTCGGCCACCAGGTCGAAGATCTCCCGATCCAGAATCGCGCCCTCGCGGCGAATGCTTTCCTCCGGCACGTCGAGCACCCGGTCCAGCCTGACCCAGCTGGGCCTGCCCTCGTAGTCCCACGCCCCGGAGCCGATCCGGACCCAGTCCCGGTCCTCGGCGTGGCGCTCCTGGCTGGACAGCATCAACCCCAGCAACACCCGACGGTCCCGCCCCACGACGAGCACCGGCCGGTCCTTGCCGCGGGTCGGATCGTCTTCGTAGACGACCCACGTCCACACGATCTCGCCGGGATCGGCTCGACCGTCGAGGTCCGGGGCGTAGACCAGCTTGCGCGCCCGCTGGCCGGTGGGGAAGCTCGTGCTGGTCACCGGGCGGCCCGCGGTGACGGCCGGCGGTTGCGGCGCGGCGGCCGCGATGACGTTCGCGGTGATCTTGACGGCCTGCTGCAGTTCTCGCAGCACCGTCTGCGAGTTCTGCACGTGCCGGGCCAGCCGCGGGGCCCGATCGAAGACCAGGTTCTCGGCAAACCGCTGGAACGTCTTCCACTGGGATTTGCGGGCAGACGCCATATTCGCAGCATAGACGCGCGCGTGCGGGTGCGATTGTGTCCAAGTAGGTCTCGGGCACCCCGCCTAGATACCCTGGACATACCAACTGAGCCGGCGTTCACGCCGCCGCGAGCATGTCCAGACCAGGAGATTCCCATCAGCAGTTTCGCCGACAAGACCTTCACCGCGCCGGCGCAGATTCGGAACTTCTGCATCATCGCCCACATCGATCACGGCAAGTCCACGCTGGCGGACCGGATGCTCCAGCTCACCGGCGTCGTCGACGAGCGATCGATGCGCGCGCAGTACCTGGACCGGATGGACATCGAGCGCGAGCGCGGGATCACCATCAAGGCGCAGAACGTGCGGTTGCCCTGGAAGGTCGGCGACGAAGAGTACGTCCTGCACCTGATCGACACCCCCGGGCACGTGGACTTCACCTACGAGGTGTCGCGGGCACTGGAGGCGTGCGAGGGTGCGGTGCTGCTGGTCGACGCGGCCCAGGGCATCGAGGCGCAGACGCTGGCCAACCTGTACCTGGCGCTGGACCGCGACCTGCACATCATCCCGGTACTCAACAAGATCGACCTGCCGGCCGCCGACCCGGACCGCTACGCGGGCGAGATCGCCCACATCATCGGCTGTGAGCCCGGCGATGTGCTGCGGGTGTCCGGCAAGACCGGCGAGGGCGTCGCCGACCTGCTCGACCACGTCGTGCGCGAGGTGCCGCATCCGCGGGGCGACGCCGACGCGCCGACCCGCGCGATGATCTTCGACTCCGTCTACGACATCTACCGCGGTGTGGTGACCTACGTCCGGGTGATGGACGGCAAGATCGTCCCGCGGGAGCGCATCCTGATGATGTCCACCGGCGCCACCCACGAGCTGCTCGAGGTCGGCATCGTCTCGCCCGAACCGAAAGCCAGCGCGGGCCTGGGGGTGGGCGAGGTCGGCTACCTGATCACGGGCGTGAAGGACGTCCGCCAGTCCAAGGTCGGTGACACGGTGACGACGGCCCGGCACGGCGCCACCGAGGCGCTGACGGGATACCGCGAACCCAAGCCGATGGTCTACTCGGGCCTGTATCCGGTGGACGGCTCCGATTACCCGGTTCTGCGGGACGCCCTGGACAAGCTGCAGCTCAACGACGCGGCGCTGACCTACGAGCCGGAAACGTCGGTGGCGCTGGGCTTCGGCTTCCGGTGCGGGTTTTTGGGCCTGCTGCACATGGAGATCACCCGCGAGCGCCTGGAGCGCGAATTCGACCTCGACCTGATCTCGACGTCGCCCAACGTCGTCTACCGGGTGATCAAGGAGGACGACACCGAGATCGTGGTGACCAACCCGTCGGACTGGCCCGAGGGCAAGGTGCGCACGGTCTACGAACCGGTCGTCAAGACCACCATCATCGCGCCCAGCGAGTTCATCGGCACCATCATGGAGCTGTGCCAGTCGCGCCGCGGCGAGCTGGGCGGCATGGACTACCTGTCGCCCGAGCGGGTCGAGTTGCGCTACACGATGCCGCTCGGCGAGATCATCTTCGACTTCTTCGACTCGCTGAAGTCGCGCACCCGCGGCTACGCCAGCCTGGACTACGAGGAGGCCGGCGAGCAGGAGGCCCAGCTGGTCAAGGTCGACATCCTGCTGCAGGGCGAAGCCGTCGACGCGTTCAGCGCGATCGTGCACAAGGACGGCGCTTCGGCCTACGGCAACAAGATGACCACCAAGCTCAAGGAGCTGATTCCGCGCCAGCAGTTCGAGGTGCCGGTGCAGGCGGCCATCGGTTCGAAAATCATTGCGCGCGAGAATATCCGGGCAATCCGCAAGGATGTGCTATCCAAGTGCTACGGCGGAGACATCACCCGCAAACGCAAGCTGCTGGAAAAGCAGAAGGAAGGCAAGAAGCGGATGAAGACCATCGGGCGGGTGGACGTGCCGCAGGAAGCCTTCGTGGCGGCGCTGTCCACCGACACCGGTGGCGACAAGGGCAAGAAGTAGCCGTGCTGCTGATGCGAGCCGTCACTGTCGTCGGTCTCAGCCTGCTGGGCACCGGATGCGTCACGACAGTGGCCGGAACCCCAACCCGCACCGGCCCTCTCGGCGCGTCCGCGTTGCCGCTCGAACAGGTCCTACCGGACGACGCGGAGGTCAGCGCCGCCGTGGGAAACGAGCTGCCGCCCCACAGTCCGCCGCTGGTGGGTGGTATCGAGGTGCTGCCCAACGGGATTCGTGACGCCGGCGGCGCCGCTCCCATCGAATGCCTCGGCGCCGTCGACCCGGCGATGCGCCTCGTCTACGAAACCGGCCCGGTGCGCCGCGTCGCGACGCAGCGCTACTGGAATTACGGCTCCGGCGTGCAGGTGTCCAGCGCGACGGCAGCGGCGATCGAGCTGGCGACCGCGTCCGACGCGCAGCGACTCTTCGCGTCCTTCGTGCAGCAATGGCAAAACTGCACGGACACCACGGTCACCATGTACACACACGATGAG
Source organism: Mycobacterium sp. E3298 (assembly GCF_001666895.1). Taxonomy (NCBI): domain Bacteria; kingdom Bacillati; phylum Actinomycetota; class Actinomycetes; order Mycobacteriales; family Mycobacteriaceae; genus Mycobacterium; species Mycobacterium sp. E3298. Next base: position 23,475 of record NZ_LZJB01000585.1, on the reverse strand, counting down.
AGCGCCACCGAGTTGTACTCGAAGGTGACCGACGTCCGAGTCGACGGGCCGGTACTTTCCGCCACCGTCATCGCGTGGGACAACCATCACACCCCGCCAACCCCGGACGAGCGGGCGGTGGGCACCGCGGGCGACGTCATCGCCGACGTCAAGGTCGCCGTCGCGCCGCACGTGCCGGCCGGGACGCGGGCTGTCGACGTCGTTCAGGCTATGTTGCGAAAAGTCTCGAGCACCAACTGATGTCGATGCGCCGGACGATCCTCGCCTGCCTGTTGACCGTCGCGCTCGCGACGGGTTGCACGGTCGACGGCACCGCGCGGCCCGCGCCGAATCTGAAACCGCGCCCGGTGATTGGGCAACCCGTCAAGAAAGTGCTCCTCGATGACGCCGAGCTGTCGAAGCTGCTGGGCCAGTCCTTCGGGAGCAAGAACGAACTCCCGGCGCGGTTCGGCGGTCCCGAGGTGCTGCAGCCGGCCTTCGGCGCGGCCTCGCCCGCCAACTGCGTCGGTGTCACCTCGATGATGGTGAAGGACGCGTACCGATCCGCCGACGTCAAGAACGCCGCGCGGGAGACGTGGTGGAACCAGCGCGGACCGGCGAAGGTGATCAGCGTCGCCGAGGGCGTGGTCGCGCTGTCCAGCACCGGCGGGGCCGCCGCGCTGTTCCAACAGTTTGCACAACAGTGGCGCGACTGTGAGGGCACGACCGTGACCATCGGACGTCCCAGCATCATCATCGACCGCCCCGCGATCGTCTTCTCGGACACCATCTCTGAGGTAAGGGTCTCCGAATCGGTTCTGGCCGCGACCGTTTCGATCGACACCCAATTGCCCGGCATACCGTCGAGCGGGCCCAGGCCCGAGGCGCGCGCCATCGGCGTGCGGGGGAACTGCCTCGTCGAAGTCGAAGTGGCGTTCTTCAATTCGACGCGCTCGTCGGATGAGGGCTCCGGCGATGTGCACCGCAGCGCCATCGACATCGCGCACGCCATGATGGACAAGGTCAGCGGGCTGAGCTGACCGGCAGCTGCCACAAACCTGGGACTTCTCTGGGGGTTGAGCTGTGCTCACGCGTGGGCGACGGCTTCGCCGCGCCGTCGAGCCTAAGCTCGGGTGAAGTGGGAGGTAGCCGAGAAGCGCATGGAAAGAATTTGCGGTAGCGAATTGCCGCCTTCTGCGTTTGTCGCCGTGGCGACCGGTAGAAGCGGCGGCCGGCGAGCACGTTGTTACGCCGTAGCACTTTTGGTCGTGCTGATCTCGGCCACGGGCTGCTCCACCACCGTCGGTGGCGCGGCGCGGGCTCCGGCGAACCTCACGACGCGATTCCTCGACGGGCACACCCTCGAGCGGGTGCTCCTCGGCAAGAGCGCGCTGTCCCGCGTTGTCAGGGAGCCCGTGGAACTCGACCCGGGTTTCCCACCGTTTGTCGGGGGACCCGAGATGTTGGGTCGCGTGCGGTCGGAGGGGTCCGAAAGCTGCCTCGGGGTGGCAGTGATGATGCGGGCGGGCGCCTATCGGTCCGCGAACGTCAAAGCCGTTGCCTTCACTACGTGGCGGCCCACTGCCCCGTCCGGCGCGGCGGTCATCCGCGTGCAAGAGGCCGCCATCGGCCTGCCCACGGCCGATCAGGCCTACGCGCTGTTTTCGACGATCGCCAGGCGGTGGCAAGAATGCGACGGAAAGACCGTCCCCATTGCGGGCGGCAGTCTGCCGCTGGAAGTGAAAGTCAGTCACGTGCAAAGCGCGAGTTCCGTTGTCGCCGCGACTATTTCGACACAGTGGAACATGCCACCGTCGTTTTCGCCGCCAGCGCTTCCCGCTGAGCGGGCTGTCGGGGTCCGGGACAATTGCCTCATCGAAGTCGAGGTCGACTTCTTCGACGCACCAAGCGCATTGCAAGACGGCACGCGTGACGCGAACGCCAGGGCGCTCGACATCGCCCAAGTCATGCGAGACAAGGTGAGCGCGCTGAGCTGATTCGCGGTACGGATGGCGGCGACCCGCGTCGCCCGGCCTGACGGCCGCGCTCGCGATCGCCGCGGTGTTGATGGCGGCGACCCGCGTCGCCCGGCCTGACGGCCGCGCTCGCGATCGCCGCGGTGTTGATGGCGGCGACCCGCGTCGCCCGGCCTGACGGCCGCGCTCGCGATCGCCGCGGTGTTGATGGCGGCGACCCGCGTCGCCCGGCCTGACGGCCGCGCTCGCGATCGCCCCGGTACCGAGGGCGGCGACCCGCGTCCCCCCGCCTGACGGCCGCGCTCGCGATCGCCGCGGTGTTGATGGCGGCGACCCGCGTCGCCCGGCCTGACGGCCGCGCTCGCGATCGCCGCGGTGTTGATGGCGGCGACCCGCGTCGCCCGGCCTGACGGCCGCGCTCGCGATCGCCGCGGTGTTGATGGCGGCGACCCGCGTCGCCCGGCCTGACGGCCGCGCTCGCGATCGCCGCGGTGTTGATGGCGGCGACCCGCGTCGCCCGGCCTGACGGCCGCGCTCGCGATCGCCGCGGTGTTGATGGCGGCGACCCGCGTCGCCCGGCCTGACGGCCGCGCTCGCGATCGCCGCGGTGTTGATGGCGGCGACCCGCGTCGCCCGGCCTGACGGCCGCGCTCGCGATCGCCGCGGTGTTGATGGCGGCGACCCGCGTCGCCCGGCCTGACGGCCGCGCTCGCGATCGCCGCGGTACGGATGGCGGCGACCCGCGTCGCCCGGCCTGACGGCCGCGCTCGCGATCGCCGCGGTACGGATGGCGGCGACCCGCGTCGCCCGGCCTGACGGCCGCGCTCGCGATCGCCGCGGTACGGATGGCGGCGACCCGCGTCGCCCGGCCTGACGGCCGCGCTCGCGATCGCCGCGGTACGGATGGCGGCGACCCGCGTCGCCCGGCCTGACGGCCGCGCTCGCGATCGCCGCGGTACGGATGGCGGCGACCCGCGTCGCCCGGCCTGACGGCCGCGCTCGCGATCGCCGCTACATCGGCGCGTTGGCGGGCTGGAACATCCCGGAGCCGTCGGCCTCCTCCTCGGCGCGGATCACGTGCACCACGGCGTTGATCAGCGCCAGGTGGGTGAACGCCTGCGGGAAGTTGCCCAGGTGCCGGCCGGTCCGTGGCTCGATCTCCTCGGCGTAGAGGTGCAACGGGCTGGCATAGGACAGCAGCCGCTCGCACAACCGCTTGGCCCGCGCCACCTCGCCGATCTCCACCAGGGCCGACACCAGCCAGAACGAGCAGATCGTGAACGTGCCCTCCTCGCCGGACAACCCGTCGTCGGTCTCCTCCACCCGGTAGCGCAGCACCAGGCCCTCCGAGGTGAGTTCGTTGGCGATGGCCAGCACGGTGTTGCGCACCCGCGGATCGTCCGGCGGCAGGAAGCGGGTCAGCACCACGAGCAGCAGCGAGGCGTCCAGCGCGTCGCTGCCGTAGCGCTGGGTGAACACCCCGCGGGCGTCCACCCCGTGTTGCAGGATGTCCTCCTTGATCTCCTCGGCGATCGCCCGCCACTGCTGGGCGTAGCTCTTCTCGCCCTGCCGCTCGGCCAGCTTCGCCCCGCGGTCGAGCGCGACCCAGCACATCACCTTCGACGAGGTGAAGTGCTGCGGCTCGCCGCGGACCTCCCAGATGCCCCGGTCGGGTTCTCGCCAGTGCTTGATGGCCTCCTCCACCTGCTTCTTGAGCACCGGCCACAGCGTCTCGGGGACCTGCTCGCGCGACTTGGCGTGCAGGTAGAACGAGTCGAGGATGGAACCCCAGATGTCGTGCTGCACCTGGTCGTAGGCGCCGTTGCCGATGCGCACCGGGCGCGCATGGTCGTAGCCGGACAGGTGATGGAGTTCCTCCTCCACCAGGCTGCGTTCGCCGCCCACTCCGTACATCACCTGCAGCGGGTGCCGTTCGTTGCTGTTGGCGCCGGAGACGTCGGCGATGAACGCGAAGAAGTCGTCGGCCTCGCGGTCCAGTCCCAGCGTGTAGAGACCCCACAACGCGAACGTCGAGTCACGCACCCACGCGTAGCGGTAGTCCCAATTGCGTTCGCCCTGAGGCGTTTCCGGAAGCGACGTGGTACTGGCCGCCAGCAGCGCCCCGGTCGGCGAGTAGGTCAGCCCCTTCAGCGTGAGCGCGCTGCGCTGCAGGTACGCCCGCCACGGGTGGTCGGGGAAGTTGCCGATGTTGATCCACTGCCGCCAGCATTCGGTGGTCTGCCACATCTTGTCGGCGGCCTCTTCGTAGGTCTGCGGCGCCGGATGCTTTGTCCAGCTCAGCGCGACGAACACGTCGTCGCCCTCTTTCATCCGGGTGCGCGCCCGCGCCTCGCGACCCTCCAGCCCGATCCGCAGGTTGCTGGTGAGCCGCAGTGTCGGGTGGGCGTCGGGCTGCTTGGTCGCCCGGGCCACCGCCTCGCCGTACGCATTGGCCGAGTACTCCCAGGTGGCGCCGACGCGGTGGTAGTCGAACGCGGGCTCGCAGCTCATCATCAGCTCGACCGTGCCGCTGACGCAGCGCACCGTGCGCAGCAGGATGTGCTCGGCGTCCCAGTCCATCGGGGTGCGGCGGTGCGTCCTCGACCGGCGCTCGATGTCGTGCCAGGGCCCCATCACCAGCGCGTCGCGCACGATCAGCCACCCGGTGTGGGTTTGCCACGTGGTCTCCATGATCAGGCTGCCCGGCAGGTAGCGGCGGGCCGAGGGCACCGAGACGCCGTAGGGGCCGAGCCGGAAATGGCCGGCGCTGCGGTCCAGGATCGCGCCGAACACGCTGGGGGAGTCCGGCCGGGGCACGCACAGCCATTCGACGGATCCGGCGGGGGAGATCAGGCACGTCGTCTCCCAGTCCGACAGGAACGCGTAGTCGGCGATCGGCGGAAACGGGTTCCGTAGCGCCCCGCTGGAAGCCAGGGGCGCCGGCGCGCTGAAGTCGATGGGTGACGGCAACGTCGCCGGGGCCGCTTCGAATGCCTCCTCGGGCATGGCGTCGGCGGGCTGGTCGTCGGGCTGAGCGTGCAGGACCATCCCGACATCATCATCTGTGGAGCGGTCCCCCGTCCATTTTTTCGCCGACGTGGCGTCACTCTGTGTCAACCGCGGCGTCGGGCGAACCTCGGGGCGTGCTCGGGCAGCGGGCCGATTGCGACGAGGTAGCCGAGCAGTCTCCGCAGGGCTGTGGAGCGGCCCACCAGCCGCACGCCCGGTGGCGCGCGGTCCTCGTTCCGGGCCACCGCCGCGGCGATCACGTTGGCGTGGATCCCCCGTTGCGCGGCCTGCAGCAGCGCGGTGGGCAGCCAGCGGCGCGCCTGCACCCGGGCCAGCCGCCAGACGGGCACCCGACCCGTGCGCAGCGGGCCGGCCAGGATGCGGGCGGCGGCCACCGCGTCGGCCACCGCGAGGTTGATGCCGATCCCGCCGACCGGCGACATCGCGTGCGCGGCGTCGCCGATGAGCAGGACGCCGTCGGCATACCAGCGGCGAAGCCGATTCAGTTGCACATCAAGCAGTTTCACGTCGTCGAATGACGTCAGCGTCCGCACGCGGTCACCCAGCCAGGGCACCATGGCGACCAGCACCCGGTGCAGCGCCTCGATGCCCTCGGCCCGCAGCTGGGTGTCGGTTCCCTTCGGGATGATGTAGGCGATCTGGTAGTAGTCGCCGCGATCGATCACGATGACCGCGTGCCCGGCTCGCAGCACCCCGCCCAGCCCCCGCGGATCCCCGGGATGGCGGGGCAACCGGAACCACCACACGTCCATGGGCGCGCCGAAGCTGCGCGGTTCGAGGCCGACCGCCGAACGCACCGTGGAGGAGCGGCCGTCGCAGGCGACGGTCAGCTCGGCGCGCATGCTCCCAACCTCGCCGGTCTGGTTGCGGTAAGTGACGCCGACGACCCGGTCTCCGTCCCGGATCACGCCGGTCACCTCGGTGCTGCGCAGCAGCCGGAAGCTCGGCTCGGCCTCGGCCGCGGTGGCCACCAACTCCAGGAAGTCCCATTGCGGCACCAGGGCGATGTGCTTGTGGGCGCCGGGCAGGCGGGTCAGGTCGAGCGCCACCGGTTCGTTCTGTATCTCCATGCGGACGGTGTCGATGAGGCGATGCGGGATCTGCGCGAACCGCGCGCCCAAGCCCAGCTCGTCGAGCAGGCGCAGCGTGCTCGCGTGCACGGTGTCGCCGCGAAAGTCGCGCAGGAAGTCGGCGTGCTTTTCCATCACCGTGACGTCAACGCCGGCGCGGGCCAGCAGCAGTCCCAGCACCATCCCCGCCGGGCCGCCACCGACGATCAGGCAGGCCGTCGCCCCGGGCGCGGGTGGCGGGGCGGACATGCGCCGATCTTGGCACATTGGAATTCCACTGCACGGCCGAATAGGGTGAGCCGCGTGACCGCGTTCCTGAATTGGTGGGACGGCAACGAGCTGTGGCTTTCCGGGCTCGCTTTCGTGCTGCAAGCCATGGTGGTGATGCCGGTCGTGCTCGTCGTGGCCGCGGTCACGGCGGGGCTGCTCGACGGCCTGCTTGGCAAGAGCATCGCCCTGATGCGCCGGGCCCGCCACGCCGGTGAGGCGCCCGGGTAACCCGCATGCCTCGGTCGCACGTGACGTTGATTCTGGTCGCGCTCGTGGTGCTGGTCATCGTCGCGTGGTGGCTGACGCACTGAGCGCGGGTTGCCGGCTCGGCCCCTCGAGCGGTGGCGGGCATGCCGATTCCTGTTAGGCTTCCCGCCATGCATGTGACATCCGGTGTGGAACGCCATGTCTTCGTGCACTGTTGTCGCTGACTGCCAAACCCGTGTGCGGTCTGGTATGGGGTTCGTGAGGTCTCCCTCCGTTTAAAGGCGCCTTTCCGCAGCAACGGGACAATCGTCCGTAAGTCCCCGTCCTGGAAGGCCCGAATGCCCAACCACATCGCAAGGCGTTGGCGACCGGCGACCATCTTCGCCCTCGTCGTGGCGGTCATCGCGGGGTGTAGTGGTGGGCCCAGTGACGTCGTGGGGGGGAGCGGCCCGAACAACGCGCGCACGAGCATCACTCTGGTCGCCTACTCGGTCCCAGAACCCGGCTGGAGCAAGGTGATTCCGGCGTTCAACGCCGCCGAGGAGGGCAAGAGCGTCCAGGTGATCACCTCCTACGGTGCCTCGGGCGACCAATCGCGCGGAGTCGTCGACGGCAAGCCCGCGGACGTCGTGAATTTCTCCGTCGAACCCGACATCACCCGATTGGTGAAGGCGGGAAAGGTCTCCAAAGACTGGAATACCGACGCCACCAAGGGAATTCCGTTCGGTTCGGTCGTCACCCTGGTGGTGCGCAAGGGCAACCCGAAGAACATCAGGGACTGGGACGACCTGCTGCGGCCGGGGGTGGAGGTCATCACGCCCAGCCCACTTAGTTCGGGATCGGCCAAATGGAACCTGCTGGCGCCGTACGCGGTCAAGAGCGAAGGGGGCAGCAACGCCCAGGCCGGCGTCGAGTTCATCAGCAAGTTGGTGCATGAACACGTCAAGCTGCGTCCCGGTTCGGGGAGGGAGGCCACCGATGTTTTCGTCCAGGGCAGTGGGGACGTGCTGATCAGTTACGAGAACGAGGCGATCGCCACCGAGCGCGCAGGCAAGCCGGTCGAGCACATCAACCCGCCGCAGACGTTCAAGATCGAGAACCCGGTGGCGGTGGTCACCACCAGTCCCCACCTGGACGCCGCGGTCGCCTTCAAGAACTTCCAGTACACGGCCGCCGCGCAGAAGGTGTGGGCACAGGCCGGTTTTCGGCCCGTCGACCCGGCCGTCGCCGCCGAATTCCGCGCCCAGTTTCCGGCGCCGGCGAAACTGTGGACGATCGCCGACCTCGGCGGCTGGACCGCGGTCGACCCGCAGCTTTTCGACAAGAGCACCGGCAGCATCACCAAGATCTACACGCAGGCCACCGGATGACGGCCGCGATCACGCCCGACCCCCAGGCGATCAGGCCCGAGCTCGGCGATCCCGCCGGTTACCCCGGGCGCGGGCCGGTCAAGGCCCGGCGGGCCCGCGGCACCACGTCGCTGCGCGTCGGCGTCGCGACGCTGTGGCTGTCGGTGATCGTGCTGCTGCCGCTGGCCGCGATCGCCTGGCAGGCCGCCGGCGGCGGCTGGCACGCCTTCTGGCTGGCCGTCAGCTCCAACGCGGCGCTGGAGTCGTTCCGGGTGACCCTGACCATTTCCGCCGGGGTCACCGTGGCCAACCTGGTGTTCGGCCTGGTGATCGCCTGGGTGCTGGTGCGCGACGACTTCGTCGGCAAGCGGCTCGTCGACGCGATCATCGACCTGCCGTTCGCGCTGCCCACCATCGTCGCCAGCCTGGTGATGCTGGCCCTCTACGGCAACAACAGTCCGGTGGGGTTGCACCTGCAGCACACCGCGTGGGGCGTGGCGGTGGCGCTGGCCTTCGTCACGCTGCCGTTCGTGGTGCGCGCGGTGCAGCCGGTGCTGCTGGAAATCGACCGGGAGACCGAGGAGGCGGCGGCGTCGCTGGGCGCCAGTGGCCCAAAGATTTTCACTTCCGTGCTGTTGCCGTCGCTGACGCCGTCGTTGCTGTCCGGTGCGGGGCTGGCGTTTTCGCGTGCGATCGGCGAATTCGGTTCGGTGGTGCTGATCGGTGGAGCGGTGCCGGGCAAGACGGAAGTGTCGTCGCAATGGATACGGACCCTGATCGAGAACGACGACCGGACCGGCGCCGCCGCTATCTCCATCGTGCTGCTGTCCATCTCGTTTGTCGTGCTGTTCATCCTGCGGATCGTGGGCGGCCGCGCGGCCAAGCGTGAGGAGCTGGCACCGTGACGTCGTCGCGCGGGGTTCGCTACCTGATCCGATTCGTGGCGCTGGCATACGTTTTCGTGTTGCTCGTTGTTCCGGTGGCCCTGATCCTGTGGCGGACTTTCCGGCCGGGCTTCGGCCAGTTCTTCGACTGGGTCAGCACGCCCGCGGCGGTCTCGGCGCTGAACCTGACGTTGCTGGTCGTTGCGATCGTAGTGCCACTCAACGTGGTGTTCGGCATCCCGACCGCTTTAGTGTTGGCGCGCAACCGTTTTCGCGGTAAGGGCGTGTTGCAGGCCGTCATCGATCTGCCGTTCGCGGTGTCGCCCGTCATCGTGGGCGTCGCACTGATCCTGTTGTGGGGATCGGCAGGCGCGTTCGGATTCGTCGAGAGGGACCTCGGGTTCAAGATCATCTTCGGGCTGCCCGGCATCGTGCTCGCGAGCATCTTCGTCACCCTGCCGTTCGTCGTGCGCGAGGTGGAGCCGGTGCTGCACGAATTGGGCACCGACCAGGAAGAGGCCGCCGCGACCCTGGGATCGGGTTGGTGGCAGACCTTCTGGCGGATCACTCTGCCATCCATCCGGTGGGGTTTGACCTACGGCATCGTGTTGACCGTCGCCCGCACCCTCGGCGAATACGGCGCCGTCATCATCGTGTCGTCGAACTTGCCGGGTAAGTCCCAGACGCTGACGTTGCTGGTCTCGGATCGATACAACCGCGGGGCCGAGTACGGCGCGTACGCGCTGTCGACGTTGTTGATGGGCGTTGCGGTGTTGGTGCTGATCTTCCAGGTAATTCTCGACCTTCGCCGGGCACGGGCGGACAGATAGGCTCGATATGGAGACTTGTAGATGACCGACAAGCACAACCGCGACCACGCCATCATCGTGCGGAACGCCCACAAGCGCTATGGCGACTTCGTGGCGCTCGACAACGTCGACTTCGTCGTACCGTCCGGCTCGTTGACGGCACTGTTGGGTCCCAGCGGGTCGGGCAAGTCGACCCTGTTGCGCGCCATCGCCGGGCTCGACCAGCCCGACAGCGGAACGATCACTATCAACGGCCATGACGTCACGCGGATCCCGCCGCAGAGACGGGGCATCGGGTTTGTGTTCCAGCACTACGCGGCGTTCAAGCACCTGACCGTTCGCGACAACGTGGCGTACGGGCTGAAGATCCGCAAGCGTCCCAAGGCGGAGGTCAAGGCCAAGGTCGACAATCTGCTGGAAGTCGTGGGGCTGAGCGGCTTTCAGAACCGCTATCCCAATCAGCTGTCCGGCGGTCAGCGACAGCGGATGGCGCTGGCGCGGGCGCTGGCGGTCGACCCCCAGGTGCTGCTGCTCGATGAGCCGTTCGGGGCGCTGGACGCCAAGGTGCGGGAGGACCTGCGCGCGTGGCTGCGCCGCCTGCATGACGAGGTGCATGTCACCACGGTCCTGGTCACCCACGACCAGGCGGAGGCGCTCGACGTCGCCGACCGAATCGCCGTGCTGAACCACGGACGCATCGAGCAGGTGGGATCGCCGACCGAGGTCTACGACGCCCCGGCGACGGCCTTCGTCATGTCGTTTCTCGGGGCGGTGTCCACCTTGAACGGCAATCTGGTTCGCCCGCATGACATCCGGGTGGGCCGCAACCCCGAGATGGCCATCGCGGGCGGCGACGGCACCGCGGAGTCGATCGGGGTGGTGCGCGCCACGGTCGATCGCGTGGTCGTGCTGGGCTTCGAGGTGCGAGTCGAATTGACCAGCGCCGCCACCGGGGGACACTTCACCGCTCAGATCACCCGAGGCGACGCCGAGGCCCTGGCCCTACGCGAGGGCGACACCGTCTACGTCCGCGCCACCCGAATGCCGTCCCTTCCCGCCGAGGACGCCGCCGACGGCGGCAGCCGTTCCGGCGGGGCCGGTGAGAATCAGACCACGCTGACGTCGGCGTGACCCAAGGCCGCGCTCAGGAGGCGTGCAGCCCGCACTCGGTCTTGGCCAGCCCCTGCCAACGCCCACTGCGCGGGTCGGCCCCGGCGAGCGGCTTGGCGGTGCAGGGCTCGCAGCCGATCGACGGATACCCGTCGTAGACAAGCGGATTCACCAGCACGCCGTGCTCGTCGATGTAGTTCTGCATGTCCTCGTCGGTCCACGTCGCAAGCGGGTTGATCTTCACCAGCTTGAAGCCCTCGTCGAAGCCGATCACCGGGGCGTTGGCGCGCGTCTTCGCTTCGCTTCGGCGCAGCCCGGTCACCCAGGCGGAATATCCGCTCAGGACGCGGCGCAGGGGCACGACTTTGCGCAGCCGGCAGCACTCGCCCGGGTCGCGCTCGAACAGGTTCTTCCCCAGCAACTGGTCCTGCTCGGCCACCGTCTGCTCGGGGGTGATGTTGAGAACGTGGATGTCGTAGACCGATTCGACCGCGTCCCGGGTTCCGATGGTCTCGGCGAAGTGGTAGCCGGTGTCCAGGAAGACCACCGGCACACCCGGGCGAACCTTGGCGGCAAGATCGATCAACACCGCCTCCTGCATGCTGGAGGTGAGCACGTAGTTGCAGGTGGCCCAGCCGCGCGGCCCGTTGACCCCGCCGAAGGTCTCGTCGGCCCATTGCAACACCTCGATCGCGCTGGCGCCCTCGAGTTCCGCGGCGCCCCGCGCCGCCAGGTCGCGCAGTTCCGCTTCGGTTCGTTTCGTTGCTTGTCCACTCATCGTAAATCGTCCTCATCCGCCCGAATCGCCCACTGCGCGAACCGTTCTCCCGCACTGCGGTGTTTGATGAAGTTCCTTACCACCCGGTCGATGTAGTCGCCCAGTTCGTCGCTCGTCACCTTGTGCTGGCGCAGCTTGCGCCCGAATCCGCTGTCCAGCCCGAGGCTGCCGCCCAGGTGCACCTGAAAGCCCTCGACCGAGCCCCCGTGACCGTCGTCCACCATTTGGCCCTTGAAGCCGATATCGGCCACTTGAATTCGGGCGCATGAGTTCGGACAACCGTTGATGTTGACCGTGATCGGCACGTCGAGCGAGGAGTTGATGTCCTCGAGCCGGCGCTCCAGCTCCGGCACCAAGACCTGGGCCTTTCCGCGCGTTTCGGCGAACGACAACTTGCAGTACTCGATCCCTGTGCACGCCATCAGGTTCCGGCGCCAATGGGACGGTCTGGTCTGCAGCCCGACCGCCTCCAGCCCGGCGAGCACCTCGTCGAGTTTGTCGTCGGCGATGTCGAGGATGACCAGCTTCTGGTACGGGGTGAACCGCACCCGGTCCGAGCCCGCCTTGTCCATCAGATCCGCCACCGCAGAGAGGATGGACCCCGAGACCCGCCCCGCGATCGGCGCCGCCCCGACCGCGTTGAGCCCGTTCTTGAGCCGCTGAACCCCGATGTGGTCGATCGGATGTTTGAGCGGTTCGGGGGCCGGCCCGTCGATCAGCGGCCGTTTGAGGTACTCCGTTTCGAGGACCTCGCGGAATTTCTCGATGCCCCAGTCCTTGATCAAGAACTTCAGCCGGGCCTTCGACCGCAGCCGGCGGTAGCCGTAGTCGCGGAATATCGACGTCACGGCCTCCCAGACCTCGGGCACCTCGTTCAGCGGCACCCAGACGCCGACCCGCTGGGCCAGCATCGGGTTGGTGGACAGACCACCGCCGACCCACAGGTCGAGGCCGGGCCCGTGCTCGGGATGGTTGACGCCGATGAAGGCGATGTCGTTGATCTCGTGCGCGACATCCTGCAGACCCGAAATCGCCGTCTTGTACTTGCGCGGCAGGTCGGCGAAGTCCGGCGTGCCGATGTAGCGGCGCACGATTTCGTCGATCGCCCAGGTCGGGTCGAGCACCTCGTCGAGCGACTCGCCGGCCAGCGGCGAACCGAGGATCACGCGGGGGCAGTCACCGCACGCCTCGGCGGTCTGCAGTCCCACCCCGGCGAGCCGCCGCCAGATTTCGGGGACGTTTTCGACCTCGATCCAGTGCATCTGTACGTTCTGCCGGTCGGAGATGTCGGCGGTGTCGCGGCCGAACTCCGTCGAGATCTGGCCGACCGTGCGCAACGCCGCGGCCGACAGGGCACCACCGTCGCAGCGCACGCGCATCATGAAGTACTTGGCTTCCAGCAGATCGGCATTCTCGTCACCGGTGAAGGTGCCGTCATAGCCCTGTTCGCGCTGGGTGTAGAGCCCCCACCAGCGGAAGCGGCCGCGCAGGTCACTCTTGTCGATGCTGTCGAAGCCGGCCTTCGCGTAGATGTTCTCGATGCGTTCGCGCACCTCGAGCGGGGCGCCGGCGTGCTTCATCTCTTCGTTGGGGTTGAGCGGTTCCCGATCTCCCAGCGCCCACTGGCCCTCGTTACGGGGCTTGGCGGGACGGGCTGTGGTCATCTCGGAGGTCTCCTTCGAACATCGCAGGCATGAAAGCGCAGCTCACCGGTGGTATCGGCGGCGCAGATCCGATGCCAGCTGGACGTACAGGTGGGCGGGTCTACGACATCAAGGGAGACAGCAACAGCTGCAAACACGCTTGAGATCAATGTGCCGACGAGCCACGAGCGCAATGCGAAGGCTGGGCTGAGCGACGGTCACGCCACCATTGTGCCACGCCCGTCGGCCGGCGATGTAACCAGGTCAAACATCGGCTCACGATGAGCGGAATTCCCGATTAAGCTGGTCGCGCGGGTAAGAAAACCCAGGAAAAGCGTGTGCGGCCGACATCGGCGCGGGCACGGTGGATCGACGCCGCGGCCGGGTACCGCACACCGTGGGATGATTTGGCATGGCCCTTCGCGAGGAAGCCGTCGAGCTGCCCGACCTCCAGCCCGTCCCCGAGCGGCCGTTCGGGATCTACATTCACGTCCCGTTCTGCATAACCCGTTGCGGCTATTGCGATTTCAACACCTACACGCCGGCCGAGTTGGGCGGTGTCAATCCCGACGCCTGGCTTGCGGCGCTGCGGACGGAGTTGGAGCTGGCGGCAGAGCGTCTGCCCGGGCCGACCGTGACCACGGTGTTCGTCGGGGGAGGGACGCCGTCACTGCTCGGTGGCGCCCGCGTGGCGTCGGTGCTGGAGATGGTGCGCGAGCATTTCACGCTGGCGCCCGATGCCGAGATCACCACCGAGGCCAACCCGGAGTCCGCCTGGCCGGACTTTTTCGACGCCATTCGCGCGGCCGGCTACACGCGGGTTTCGCTCGGCATGCAGTCGGTGTCCCCGCGAGTGCTGGGGGTTCTCGACCGCATTCACACGCCGAACCGATCGGCGGCGGCCGCCCGAGAGGCCTTGGACGCCGGCTTCGAACACGTCAGCCTCGATCTGATCTATGGAACGCCGGGGGAATCCGACGACGATCTGCTGCGCTCGGTCGACACGGCGATCGACACCGGCGTCGATCACGTGTCCGCCTACGCCCTGGTCGTCGAGGAGGGCACGGCGCTGGCCCGACGGGTCCGGCGCGGCGAGCTCGCCGCCCCCGACGACGACATCCTGGCGCACCGCTACGAGCTTGTCGACGCCCGGCTTTCCGAAGCCGGAATGTCTTGGTACGAGGTGTCCAATTGGGCGCGGCCGGGCGGTGAATGCCGACACAACCTCGGCTATTGGGATGGTGGCCAGTGGTGGGGCGCCGGACCGGGGGCCCATGGCTATGTCGGTGCCACGCGGTGGTGGAACGTCAAGCACCCCAACGCCTACGCGGAAAAGCTGGCCGCCGGCGTATTACCGGTGGGGGGATTCGAGCGGCTCGACTCCGACGCCCTGCACACCGAAGACGTACTCCTGAAAACTCGTCTGCGACAGGGCCTTCCGCGCGATGTGCTGAATTCTGCCGAGGGGGCGCGGGCCGAAGGCGCGGTCGCCGACGGGTTGCTGGTGTCCGACGCAGATCGCTTCATCCTCACGCCGCGCGGCCGCCTGCTGGCCGACGCCGTGGTGCGCACCGTGTTGGGGTAGTCCTCAGCTGTTCGGGAACCAATGCGCGACTGCGCGATTGATCTCGATGTACAGCGGGATCCCGATCGTGACGGTGTAGGAGAAGGTCAGACCCAGCGCGGCCGCCAGCGGCAGGGTTGGGCTCGCCTCTGGGATCCCCAGCCGCTGGACCGCGGGCAGCGTGATGTAGGACGCCGCACTGCACAGCACCGCGAACAAGACGTAGGTGCCCGGCTGGAAGTGCGTGTCGGTCAGGTTGGCGTAGGCGTAGGCGGCCAGGATGCCAAGTGCCGCAAACAGGTTGGGCGCCAACAGGCCGAAGGCGATGAACCCGCCACCGGCCAACTTCAGATCCCGTAATTTGCGGGACGCCGTCATGCCCATCTCGAGCAGAAACAGGCAGAGCACGCCCTGAAACGCCGCAACGAACAGCTCGTTTTGGTCGTGCACAACCTTCTGGCCCTGCAGCGCGCTGATGAAGCCGATGGCGATGCCGCCGACGAGGAGGATGAGGCCGGGATTGAGGAACACTTCCTGCAATATCGCCCGTGACATCAGCGGTGCCTTCTCGCGCTGCGGGGTGTTCCCGTACCACGCGTGCTCCTGCTTTTCCAGCGAGAACTCCAGCTCCTCTTCGATTCCGCGCTCGACCCCGTCGTCAACGCCCTCGGCCTGGGCGGCAGCGCCGGGACCTACCCTTGCGGGGGCGGTGTAACCCTGCTCGTCCGGCATGTACCCGGCTTCGTCCATCCCGCGGTGTCGCAGCCGGGCCACCAGGTATAGGGCAACCAGGCAGCCGGGAATCTCCATGAACGCGAGTAGAACCGGCATGTAGGCGTCGAAGGCGATCTTGACGCTGGTCAACACGGCCACGCAGGTGGCGAAGGCGCCCGCCGAGTCCGACCCGTAGTAACCGGCGACCGTCGCCCTGTCGACGCGTCGCAGCCGCGTCAGGTACCTCAGCAAGACATAGGTGAGCACTCCGATCACGAAGTTCAGCACCAAGCCCAGCGCGACGAATCCGGCGATGTTGTCGATATCGGCGGGTTTCACTTTCGCCAGCTCTTCGCCACCCTGCCAGCCGACGGCCACCAGCAGATACATCGTCAAACCCTGGTAGATCACGTACGGGAATTCGAACCGCACCCTCAGGATCGGAATGAGGAAACCGAAGTAGAAGAACAGCAGCAGCGGCTTGAACAGATTGTGGATGAAGTTCTGCCACATCTCTTGAAGCATGGGCGCCTCCTGGCGACGCAGTACAGCCCGGCGGGTGGCAGCAGGCGACTCGCGGCGCCCCTGAACTTAGTGGAACCTCGCGGGCTTGAGCGAGCCGACCATCGCGTCTTTACGAACAATTAACAAGTGGCCGATTGGGACCTTGGCGCGGCCCGTCAAACGAACTGTCGCCCACCATGATTCACCGGCCCGCGCGACCGCGTGGTTGGCGAAACTAGAACCAGTGGGCGATCAGCCGATTGACCTCGATGTACAGCGGGATGCCGATGGTGACGTTGTAGGAGAACGTCAAGCCGAGCGACGCGGCAAGCGGCAGGGTGGGACTGGCCTCCGGGATGGCGAGCCGCTGGACCGCCGGGACGGCGATGTAGGACGCGGCGCCACAGAGCACCGCGAAAAGCACATAGGTGCCGGGCTTGAAGTCGGCGTGGGTGAGCGACGAGTAGATGTGCGCGACCAGGATGCCAAGCGGGGCAAAGATATTCGGGGCCAACAGGCCGAAGACGATGAACCCGGGGCCGGCGCTGCGCAGGTCCTTCAGCTTCCGGGAAGCCGTCATGCCCATCTCGAGCAGGAACAGACACAGCACGCCCTGGAACGCCATGACGAAGAACTTGTCGTCGTCGGCGACCACCTTCTGTCCCTGTAGCCCACTGACCAGGCCGATGATGATGCCCCCCATCAGCAGGACAAGTCCGGGGTTGAGGAACACCTCTTGGAACAGCTCCCGCGAGAAGATCGGCGCCCGCTTGCGCGCCGGGCCGGCAGTGCTCTGGTCGGGCTCCCAGTCCGGGTGGTCGAGCTTTTCCAGGGAGAATTCCAGCTCCTCTTCGATGCCGCGCTCGTGCTCGGCCGCCAGGCTCTGGCCGTGCGGTGGCTTGGCCGCGGTGCCCGGCCCGACCGAAACCCGCACCGGCGCTGTGTAGCCCGGTTCGTCGACCATGTTCCCCGCCGCGTCCATCCCGCGGTGACGCAGCCGCGCCACCAAATACAGGGCCACCAGACAGCCGGGAATCTCCATGACGGCCAACATGACCGGCATGTACGCGTTGAAGGCCATGCCGACGGCCGTCAGCACGGCCACGCAGGTGGCGAACGTTCCCGCTGAGTCTGACCCGTAATAGCCGGCAACGGTCGCTCGGTCGACTCGCCGGAGGGTGGTCAGCCAGTTCAGCAGCAGGTAGGCGATGCCGCCGATTACGAAGTTCAGCACGAATCCCAAAACCATGAAGCCGACGATCATCCCGATGCTGCCGGCGCTGATCTTCGCGAGCTCTTCACCCCCGTGCCAACCAATGGCCAGCAGCAGGTACATGGTCAAGCCCTGATAGATGACGTAGGGGAATTCGAAGCGCACCTTCAGGATCGGAATGAGAAAGCCGAAGTAGAAGAACAGCAGGAGCGGCTTGAACAGGTTGTGGGTGAAGTTCTGCCAAAACTCTTGCAGCATTTGATGCCTTCCTCGATGAGTGCGGTGATCAGGGAAAGCACCGTCCGCAAGCGGAGCCACCACGAACATCCCGACGACCGTGGAAAACCTATCCCCGGCGATGTCAAACCGCCACTCGAATGCAAAGCATGAAGTACAGGCGTGTCGAATCGTTGCGGACGCGCCGATGACGGGCAAAAGCGCTGTTCAGACGGTTTCTGCCGACTGCCTTCCGGCCGCGGGCCACCGACACCGCAGGCGTGGGTTTGGTGGGAATATGCTGTGCATTTGCTGTGTGGCTAGCACAGGAATCAGCGGGCCGACGAAATTACCGAGGGCCTGACCCCGACGCCCTTCTTGCGGTGTGTCACCGACAGCCATGCCATCGGCGAGTAATAGGTGGTGATTTCCTCGAAGCCGTCGACCCTCGAGACTGTGAGCACGCCGGTCTCTTGATTGATTTCAAGCCCGTCACTCTCGCTGCCCTGGATCTCTTCGCCGTTCGCCAGCCGGATCACGAACATGACGTCGCTTTCGAATCGGCACGAACGTGCTCGCCGGAATTCACCGCCACTCCTTCACTCACGCCGCTGGGGCCTGCCGCCTCCCATTAAATCTCCCAGCCGGCGGGTTCGCACGATCTCGCCCGGAGTTCAGGCGAGGTCACGTCGCATGGGCCGTGCAGGGCTCCGGCCGGGCGGGTCGTCGCGTCCCGTGTACCTGCGCTAACTGGCAGAGTCGGCGGGCCGGCGTGGGATCGAGGTGCGGCACGAGCGGGGACGGGCCGCCGCCCCGGCTTGACGAAGTTCTCGGCAGGACGGAGCGACTATGCCGGGCCGCGGCTGGGACAGGTTGCGCGTCCTTAGATAGGTTAGGCTACATTTACTAACCGTGACCGAGGTCAGCGTTCAGACGAGTTCCGCCGGCTCCACGTCATCGCCGATTCCACTTCCCGCACACGTGCACCCGGCCGACCTGGCCGCCGAGCTCGCCACGCGGTTGCCCGAACAAGCCGGCGAGGAGTACCTGGTCTACGAGCGCGGCGGTCAATGGGTACTCGCCAGCGGCGTGCGCGCGATGGTCGAGCTGGACAGCGACGAGATGCGGGTCGTCCGGGACGGCGTGACTCAGCGCCAACGGTGGTCGGGGCGGCCCGGGCCGGTCCTGGGTGAAGCCATTGACAGGCTGTTGCTGGAGACCGACCAGCTCTTCGGTTGGATCGCCTTCGAGTTCGGCGTCTACCGGTACGGGCTGGAGCAACGGTTGTCGCCGGGAACCCCGCTGGCCCGCGTGTTCTGGCCGCGCACTCGCATCGTGGTGACCCGGGAGCACGTCCAGCTCTGGGGCGCGACGGCGGCGCATCGCGACATGGTTCTCGGCCTGTTGGGCGACGGCATGCCCGAGGTGCGCCAGGCGCGCCCCGTCGACGTCATCGCCGACCCGTCCAACTATCGCGACCGGGTGGCATCGGCCGTCCGCGAGATCGCGGGGGGCCGCTACCACAAGGTGATCCTGTCCCGTTCGCTGGAAGTGCCTTTCCCCCTGGACTTCCCGTCGACTTATCGGCTCGGTCGCCGCCACAACACCCCGGTGCGGTCATTCCTGTTGCGCCTGGGGGGAATTCGCGCTGTCGGTTACAGCCCCGAGCTGGTCGCGGCGGTCCATGATGACGGCATCGTGTTGACCGAGCCCCTGGCGGGCACCCGCGCGCTGGGTCGCGGTGTGGCACTCGACCGGCAGGCCCGCGACGACCTGGAGTCGAATTCCAAAGAAATTGTCGAACATGCGATCTCGGTGCGCAGCTCGCTGCAGGAGATCACCGAGATAGCCGAACCCGGTAGCGCGGTGGTCACCGACTTCATGACGGTGCGCGAACGCGGCAGCGTGCAGCACCTGGGCTCCACGGTCAGCGGGCGACTGGGCCCGTCGAACGACCGGATGGACGCGCTGGAAGCGCTCTTCCCGGCCGTCACCGCGTCGGGCATCCCGAAAGCGGGCGGCGTCGAAGCGATCCTGCGCCTCGACGAGGGTCCGCGCGGCCTGTATTCCGGAGCGGTCGTGATGTTTTCGGCCGACGGCGGCCTGGACGCGGCGTTGACGCTGCGGGCGGCATACGAGCGCGATGGCAGGACGTGGTTGCGCGCGGGGGCGGGCATCATCGAAGAGTCCACTCCCGAGCGTGAATTCGAAGAGACCTGCGAAAAGCTGTCCACACTCGCGCCCTATCTGGTTGCGCGGCAGTAGCCCGTCCGGTCGGTCGAGGGCGCTGTGAGCGGCGTCCCTCGGCGTAGGGACCTTTGGCCCTAGTTGGTCGAGTTTCCCGCGTGTCATCTTTATGTAACCGAATGACACAGATACATTGCGCGTTACTGGACGGCACACATAACTGGAGGGCTTCGTGTCCGAGGACCTGACTAATCTGCAGCTACTACACGAGCTCGAGCCTGTGGTCGAGGGCCTGCTCAACCGCCATCTTTCGATGTTCAAGGAGTGGAATCCCCACGACTACGTCCCGTGGTCGGACGGCAAGAACTTCTACGCGCTGGACGGTCAGGACTGGGAACCCGGGCAGAGCCGGCTCCCCGACGTCGCGCAGGTGGCGATGGTGCAAAACCTGCTGACCGAGGACAATTTACCGTCCTATCACCGCGAGATCGCGATGAACTTCAGCATGGACGGCCCGTGGGGTCAGTGGGTCAACAGGTGGACGGCCGAGGAGGCCCGGCACAGCACCGCGCTGCGCGACTACCTTGTGGTCACCCGCGCCGTCGACCCGGTGGCGCTCGAGCAGCTGCGGCTCGAGCAAATGACTCGGGGCTTCAGCCCGGGACAGAATCAGCAGGGCGACATGTTTGCCGAGAGTCTGTTCGACTCGGTCATGTACGTCTCGTTTCAGGAACTGGCTACCAGGGTCTCCCACCGCAACACCGGCAAGGCCTCGCAAGAACCGATCGCCGAGCAGCTGATGGCCCGAGTCTCGCACGACGAAAACCTGCACATGATCTTCTACCGGGACGTCAGCGCGGCGGGTCTGGACATCGCCCCGAACCAGGCGATGAAGTCGGTCCACAAGATCCTGCGCAACTTCAAGATGCCGGGATTCACGGTGCCGGAGTTCCGGCGTAAGGCGGTGATCATCGCCGTTGGCGGCGTCTACGACCCGCGCATCCACCTCGACGAGGTGGTGATGCCCGTGCTGAGGAAGTGGCGCATCTTCGAACGCGAAGACTTCACCGGCGACGCCGCGCGGATGCGCGACGATCTCGCCGTGTTGGTCAAGGAGCTCGAGCAGGCCTCCGACAAGTTCGAGGAGTCCAAGCAGCGTTATGTCGAGCGTGAGGCCCGCAAGACCGAACGAATCACGGCCAGCAAGGTGCTCCAAACGGAAGGCACGCTGACCTTGAGCGGCCACTGACGAGGTCCGGGTGCGCGGGGTTCCTGTCCCAGCAGCCTGACGGCAGCGTTCGCTGCGCTCGAAATGTGTCAGTTCCGCCGGGGGCGGGCGATCTAAGCCGCTGCGCCCTCCGAGCGCGTCTTGGCTGAGGACTGAACTCCGGCGCTTCGCCTGATTGGGGAGTTTGAACCCCGGCTGGGCGGGGAATTCCTGCATGCCCCTCATATTGTGAAGATCAGGAAGTCCCATGCTTAGCGCACGTATCGACCGCTTCAAGGAAGATTGGTTTCTGTTTCTCGGCAAGCTAGCGGCTGTGTCCACCCCGCAGTTGGGCATCATCTACGGCTTTGCCAATCGTCGAGAGGCGCGGGATCCGGTGAGCCAGGGCGGGCCGACGGCGCGTCCTCTCGCTCACCGGCCCCGACTGATCGCGTAGCGTTTCCGATTCGACCCGCAAACCGACGGTCAGGGGGCTTACCCCCGGGACCGGCCCCGCTCAGGCCCAGTCGGCGGTCGCGTTGGACTCGAGGTAATCGGCGAGTATGCGGCTCACCAATGACTCGATATTCGACTCGATCGACGACGCGAGCGTGGCGGCGACCGTTGCCACGGCCTGAGTCCGGAAGCGCACCAGCATGGTGATCAGCTCGGCGATCTCGGCATCCGCCGGCAAGGGTTCCCCCGGCTTGATGCGGTCCAGGACATGCTCGGCGCCGGCGCGCACCAGCATGTCGCTGATCTTGTCTATTTCGGGCACGATCTGCTCGTGTAAGTCGACGAGCTTCTCCAATTTGACGCCGTAGCCCCGTATTTCGTTGAACGCCTCGATCAGTTTGGGGCGGGTGACGGTGGCTCTCGCCCCGTCGACCCGGATGACCTGCAGCGCCACCAGGCGGTCGAACGCTTCGGGGTCGTCAACGAGTCGCTGCGCATCGGCCAGCGGCATGGTCTCAGGCTTCTCCGTCGTCCAGGTGCCCACGATCGCCGTCTCGAGGCCCAGCACGTCGCCCAGGTTCTTGCCTTCTTCCCAGGCGCTGAGCATTTCGCGCACGTGGGCGATGTTGTATCCGCGGTCGAGCATCGAGGTGATCAGCCGCAGGCGGGTGAGGTGCGTGTCGTTGAACAGGGCGATGCGCCCGACGCGCAACGGCGGAGGAAGCAGCCCGCGGTCACGGTAGACCCGGATGTTGCGGGTGGTCGTGCCGGCCAGCCGCGCCAGGTCGTCGATCCGGTACTCACCGGATGCGGGGGCACCTTGCGGGTGGCGGACCGCTGCGTCGAACAGTTGTGAGACCGCGGTCTCGATCAACTGCCGGTACTCCCGCGACTGGCGCCGCACGCGCCTCGGCGCGCGCCGCACGTTGTGCAGCACGCTGGCGATGGTGCCGGGTTCGGGTCTCGAAGAACGGTCGGGTGCCATGCGTCAGCCCGACGCGGCGGCAAGCGGCGTGGAGTCGCGCGCCACCGCTTGGTAGTCCCCGTAGCGGAAATCTTTCATCTGGCGAAGATACTGCGTCGCGAAACCCGGGTACATCGACCCGTTGTATCCGTCCTTGGTCAGGTACCAGCTGCGGCAACCGGACATCCACGTCGTCTTCGTGAGGCGGCGCTGCAGGCTGTCGTTGTGGCGGCGCTGAACCTCTTCGCGCACATCGAGATAACGCAGGTCGTTGTCGAGAATGGCGGTGATGCCGCGAACCGCGTACTCGAGCTGACCCTCGATGTAGACCAGCAGCGAGTTGTGGCCAGGCCCGGAGTTGGGCCCGGTCATGACGAACAGATTCGGATATCCGTGCACGCTGATGCTCTTGTAAGCCTGTGCGCCATCGGCCCATTCGTCACCCAGCGAGCGGCCGCGCAGGCCGGTGACCGGGAAGGGCGGTCCGGTCAGATGGACGTCGTAGCCGGTGGCGAACACGATGCAGTCCAGGTGATGTTCGATGCCGTCGCTGGTGCGGATGCCGACCGGGCTCAGGGTGGCGATCGGCCAGTCGATGAGCTTGCAGTTCTCGCGCTGAAGGGCGGGGTAGTAGTCGCTGGAGACCAGCATGCGCTTGCAGCCCGGGCGGAAGTCCGGCGTCAGCTGGCGGCGCAGCCACGGGTCCCTCACCTGAGCGCGCAGATGCGCCCGCCCCAGCCGGGCGGCCAACGAGGTCAGCGGCGTGTCCCACACCAGGGCCGTGGCGCTGGCCTCGTGGCCCCAGAACAACGCCTGCCGCGCAAGTTGCTGGGCGGCGGGCACTTTGGCGAAGAGGGTCTGCAGGGCGGGCGGGGTGGCGACGTCCAGGCGCGGCAACACCCAGCATGGCGTGCGTTGGAACACCTTGACCAACCCGGCCCGCTTCGCCAGCTCGGGGATGATCTGAATGGCGCTGGCGCCGGTACCGATGACGGCGACCCGTTTGCCCGAGAAGTCGTAGTCGTGGTCCCAGCGGGCGCTGTGAATCTTGTGTCCGCGGTAACTGTCCAGGCCGCGAATGTCGGGGAACCTGACGTCCGACAGCGGTCCGGAGGCCAGCACGACCGTGCGCGCGCGGAATCGCTTGCGGCCTTTGGTGGTTGCCGTCCACACCCCGCTGTTCTCGTCGAAGGCCAGACCGCTGACCTCCTGGCCGAATCGAATGTGGCGACGGATGTCGAATCTGGTCGCCATGTCCTCGAGATGGCGGCAGATCTCCGGGGCGGGGGAGTACGTCCGCGACCAGCTCGGGTTCTTGACGAACGAATACGAATACAGCAGCGAG
>NZ_LZJB01000584.1:0-4170 GCF_001666895.1 Mycobacterium sp. E3298 | reverse complement strand
CCCACCACACGCCCCGCACCAATTCACCGGCGCACCCGCCTGGAACCAACCCCCACCCAAACGACGCAACCCCTGGCCCATCATCGCCGGTGTCGCCGCACTGGTCGTCGTCGTCGCCGCCAGTGCCGTGGGCATCTGGTTTCTCGTGCGACCCAAGCCGGCGCCGGCACCCGACCCGATACCCGCCGAGCGCCTCAGCGCGCTTCTGCTCGGCGCCTCGGACGTCAACTCCGTCATGGGATCGTCAACCATGGAGCCCGGCAAGCCCATTCAGTCGATGGACACCTCGTCGCTGACGGTGTCGCAGCCCGACTGCCAGGGCGCGCTGTACACCACCCAGAGCCCGGTGTACTCGGGCACCGGTTACTCAGCGGTGAGCGGGCTGGTGTCGTCGGAGCCGGGAGACAACTACGACCATTGGGTCAATCAGGCCGTTGTCCTGTTCCCGTCCGCCGACAAGGCGAAGGCTTTCCTGGAGACCTCGGCGGGAAAGTGGAAGGGCTGCGCGGGCAAGACGGTGACCGTGACGAACAAGGGCAAGACGTATCGGTGGACGTTCGCCCAGATTCAGGGCGACCCGCCGAAGATCGCGGTGCTGGACACCCAGGAGGGCGCCGACGGCTGGGAGTGCCAGCGCGCGATGAGCGCGGCCAACAACGTCGTCGTCGACGTCAACGCCTGCGGATACCACATCAGCGATCAGGGCACCCAGATCGTCGACAAGATCGTCGCGAAAGTCGACAACGGGTAGCGAGCCCTAAACCCAAGGCGCAGCGCGCTTTTCGCCTACGACTGGAGGTCCGGCCCTTCGGCGCGCAAGTCGTCGACGGCCGACATGGCGTTGCGTAGCTTGGCAAGCCATTCTTCGGCGTGTTCGCCGACCAGCTTGACCGACCAGGCGAGGGCGTCGGCACGCGACCGGGCGACGCCGGCGTCGACCAGCGTGTCGAGCACTTGCCGTTCCGGTTGCTTCAAGCGCGTCATCACCGGTACCGCGATGTGAGTGAACAGGATTCGCTCCGAGCCGGATTTCGACCCGACCTCGACGCCCCAGGAAACCTTGCGACCATAGCGATCCTGCGCCTCGTCGGCGATGCGCATTCGCTCCGAACGGGTTTCCTCGCGGAACCGCGACGCGCGTCCTTCGGCGCGGGCCTCGCTTTCTTCCTTCTCCGAGCCCTCGAGCTCAGGCAGCCGTCCGATGACGGTGATCTCTTCGCGGTCGACGACGACCGTCGGATCGCCGTCGAACCAGCTCTCGGGCAGGCGTCCGGCGAACCATTCGGCGGCGTCGCTGGCGTCGGGTTGCTGGGCCTGCTGCCAGCCGCCGGGGCGGCCGTAGCGCCGGCCGTGCGTGTGGTGCGATTTCATAATTACATGATTACATCGTTGCACCTGCAAGGGAACCGTGTTCGCCCCCGGCGAACCCGTCGCCACGACGCGGCCCCGCGCCAAGCCCCGATCCGACTGCCCAAAAACCGTTGATATGGGCTGATCAAAGTTGTATTTTTGGTAGCGAAGCAGGCCCGGAAACGACCAATTCCAAGCGCCGGAAGTCAGGGTAGAAAACCGGCCGCGTAGGACCCGCGCATGACGGAGTCAAACGCCCCCTAGTGTCGTCCGGGCCTGCCCATGTCGGCAGCATTCCGGCAGCATTCCCATATCAGTCGTCGCCGTTGGATCCGTCGCCGCGACGAATCCGGAACAGCTTCACCTCGTTCTTGATGCCTTTGAGGCGGCGCGCACCGGCGAACGAGCCGTTGAACTCGCCGGTGTCACCGACCGTCTCCCAGACCGAATCCGCCGCGAGCACGGTGCCCGGGCGCGCCACGCTGGTGACCCGGCTGGCGACGTTGACCGGGCTGCCGAACCAGTCCCCCGCCCGGCTCACCGCCATGCCGGAGGCCACGCCCGCCCGCAGCCGCGGGAAATCGTTGTCCGAGTCGACGGCGTCCACGAGCTTCAAGACCACGTCGAGCATGGGCAGCGGGTCGGGGCAGACGAACATCACCGCGTCGCCGATCGTCTTGATGAAGCGCACGGGCGGGACCGTGACGTCTCGGGCCAGCGCCGCGAGCCGGTTGGCCAGATGCCCCAATTCCTCCGCGGAAACCACCTCGCCGATCCGGGTGAAACCGACGAGGTCGGCGAACGCGACGGTGATCGCGCGCGCCCCCGGCAGCGGCTGGCCGGCGGCGCGCTCCGCGGCGTTGACCGCCTCGGTCTCCATCATGTGGCGCAGCTGCAGGAACAACATGTGCTGGATCATCGGGCCCAGCTGCGGTGCGATCTCGCTCACCAACGCCTTCGAGGCCTTCGCGATTTCGAGCTCGGTGGCGCCGGGCCGCATGATCGCCGAGAGGGCGGTGTAGCGCATGACCTCGGCCGCGCGCGACAGGCCTTCGGCGAGGACCCGGACCACCAGCACCACCTGCTCGGCGTCCAGGCCCAGCTCGACGAAACGCTGGGCGTAGGCGGCGGCTTCACCGTCGGCGCGCATATGGACGACGGCGTCGGGGTCGTCGATTCGCGCCAGACCGATCGCCCGCTGCACCTGCTGCAGCAGGCCCAGGTCGATGCCGTGGGTCTCGCTGATCTCCCGGGTGGACACGTAGGTGCCGTCGTCACCGATGAGGTGGCGGGTCGCCAGCAGCAGTGGCGGATTGGTCGTCCTGATCTCCTCCGGAGTGATGCCCTGCTCCAGGAGCCACTCCACCAATTCCGCCCGCTCGGTGCGTGCGCTGCCCTCGAGTCCGTCGAGCAGATCCTCGATGTGCGGGCCGGCGCCGTTGTGACCGTCGTCCTCCACTTCGCCAACGTACAACGCGCGCCATGATGTGAAGCGATGAGCGCACCACTGTTGCGGGGATTCCCGCCTGTCGTCGACGAGCGCGCCCGCGTGCTGATCCTGGGGTCGTTTCCCAGCGTGCAATCCCTGGCGGTGGGTCACTACTACGCCAATCCGCGAAATGCGTTCTGGCCGATCACCGCAGAGCTGTTCGGCTTCGACCCGGCCGCGCCCTACGAAACGCGGCTGGCCGCGCTGCAATCGGCCGGTGTGGCCCTCTGGGACGTGGTGCGCGCATGCCGCCGCGCCGGCAGCGCGGACTCGGCGATCGAACCGAAAAGCTTGGTGGTCAACGACTTCCGCGGACTGTACGCTCGGTATCCCGCCATCGCGCGGGTGTACTTCAACGGCGCCAAGGCCGCCGAGCTTTACTGCAGGCTGGCCCAGGCCGACGAGCGGGTCCAGTACCGGCGGCTGCCGTCCACGAGCCCGGCGCACGCCGTGCCGCCGGACACCAAGCTGGCCGCCTGGCGCGAAATCGCGTCGAACGCGAGCGCGGCGAAGCCCGGCGATGGGGCCGGCGCAATCGATGAGGCGCAGCCGTTATGACACCGGCGGACGGCGGTGCGCCCACGGCCGGGCGGATTCGATCTGCGCGGCCAACGACAACAGGGTCGCCTCGTCGTAGGGGCGGCCCACCAGCTGCACGGCGATCGGCAGGCCGTCACCGTCGAAATCCCACGGCACGGCCGCGGCGGGTTGGCCGGTCAGGTTCCAGACCTGTTGGTAGGGCACCCGCTGCGCCACCGCCAGCAGCGTCCACACCGCGCCGCGGCGTTGGTAGGCGCCGATGCGTGAGGGGCCGGTCGCGTTGCCCGGCGTGAGGACGACGTCGACGTCGTCGAAGATCGATTGGATCCGGGCGGTCACCGCCGGCTCCGCCTCGCGGAGGGCGGTCATGCGGTGATCCGAGAAGAACGAACCGGCGCGGGCCAGGTTGCGGGTCCGGGCTTCCAGGCGTTCGGGGTGCGGTAGCGAATCGGCGTCGTCGCTGATGCCGCGCAGATAGCGCGGCAGGTAATTGGTCATGATGGCCGACGGTGGATAGTCGGGGTCGGCGGTGATCACCTCGTGGCCCAGGTCGCGCAGCAACGCGCCGGCCTGTTCGACCGCCGCCAGCTGCGGATTGCCGACCCTGACCGGCAGCGGCGTCGGCGACTTGGTGCTCAGGGCGATCCGCAGCCTTCCGGGCGCACGGGTCGCCGCCGCCACGAACTCACCCTCGGGCCCCGGCACCGTCGACGTCGCATCGAGAAACATCGCGGCATCGAGCACCGAGCGCGCCAGCGGACCGTTGACACTCAGCCCGTGCCAGGCATCGT
>NZ_LZJB01000583.1:0-20025 GCF_001666895.1 Mycobacterium sp. E3298 | reverse complement strand
AAGGCGCTCACCGACATCTGCTGCACCTCGTCCAACGCCGTCGACGTGGTCGCATCCATCGACCCCGACCGCGAGGTGCTGTTCTGCCCGGACCAGTTCCTGGGTGCGCACGTCCGCCGGGTAACCGGCCGCACCAACCTGCACGTGTGGGCCGGTGAGTGCCACGTGCACGCCGGCATCAACGGCGACGAGCTCTCCGAGCAGGCCCGTGCGAACCCCGAGGCCGAGCTCTACGTGCACCCCGAATGCGGTTGCGCCACTTCGGCGTTGTACCTCGCGGGCGAGGGCGCCTTCCCGGCGGACCGGGTCAAGATCCTGTCCACCGGCGGCATGCTCGACGCGGCGCATCAAACGCACGCCCGCAAGGTGCTGGTCGCCACCGAGGTCGGCATGCTGCACCAATTGCGCCGGGCCGCACCGCAAGTCGACTTCCGCGCGGTCAACGACCGGGCATCGTGCAAGTACATGAAGATGATCACGCCGGCGGCGCTGCTGCGCTGCCTGGTCGACGGGGCCGACGAAGTCGACGTCGACCCGGAGATCGCGGCGGCCGGCCGCCGCAGCGTGCAGCGAATGATCGAGATCGGCCAGCCGGGCGGTGGTGAATGATCGTCCGCCCGGCCTGGACGCACAGCGCTGACGTCGTCGTCATCGGCACCGGTGTCGCGGGATTGGCCGCGGCGCTGGCCGCCCACCGCGCCGGCCGCAGCGTCGTCGTGCTGAGCAAGGCCGACCAGGCGCGCGGGGTGACCGCGACCCACTACGCCCAGGGCGGCATCGCCGTGGTCCTGCCCGACAACGACGATTCCGTCGAGGCCCATGTCGCCGACACCGTGACCGCGGGCGCCGGCCTGTGCGATCCCGACGCGGTGACCTCGATCGTCGCCGACGGCTATCGTGCGGTGTCCGAATTGGTCGGCGCCGGAGCGCGATTCGACGAGGCGGCGCCCGGCCGCTGGGACGTCACGCGCGAGGGCGGGCACTCCCGGCGGCGGATCGTGCACGCCGGCGGCGACGCCACCGGTGCCGAGGTGCAGCGAGCGCTCGACCACGCCGCCCGGCTGCTGGACATCCGCACCGGTCACGTCGGCCTGCGCGTGCTGCACGACGGAGCCGCGGTGACCGGCGTCTCCGTCGGCAACCCGGACGGCTACGGCATCGTCCACGCGCCGGCGGTCATCCTGGCCTCCGGCGGGCTCGGGCACCTCTACGGCGCGACGACCAATCCGGACGGCTCCACCGGCGACGGCATCGCGCTGGCGTTGTGGGCCGGTGTCGCGGTCAGCGACCTGGAGTTCATCCAGTTCCACCCCACGATGCTGTACGCCGGCGCGGCAGGCGGCCGGCGGCCGCTGGTCACCGAGGCCATCCGCGGTGAGGGCGCCATACTGGTTGACCGGCAAGGCAATTCGGTCACCGCCGGCGTCCACCCGATGGGTGACCTGGCGCCGCGGGACGTCGTCGCCGCGGCCATCGACACGCGGCTGAAGGCCACCGGCGACCCGTGCGTCTTCCTCGACGCCCGCGGCATCGCCGGTTTCGCGGCCCGCTTCCCTACGGTGACCGCGGCGTGCCGGGCCGCCGGCATCGACCCCGTCCGCCAACCCATCCCGGTCGTGCCGGGGGCGCATTACAGCTGCGGCGGCGTCGTCACCGACGTGCACGGGCAGACCGAACTCCCGGGCCTGTTCGCCGCCGGCGAGGTGGCGCGCACCGGCATGCACGGCGCCAACCGGCTGGCGTCCAACAGCCTGCTGGAAGGCCTGGTGGTGGGGGGCCGAGCCGGCAGGGCCGCGGCCGCGCACGCGAGGGCGGCGGGCCGCACCCGCGCGGTCGCACCCGAGCCCAGCGCCCACACCGCGCCCGAGCGCCCCGAACTGCAGGCCACGATGAGCCGCGACGCCTCGGTGGTGCGCGACGCCGCCGGGCTGACGCGGCTGTCCGACGCGCTGGCGGGTGCGCCGGCGCGCGTCATCGCCGGCCGCCGCGATTTCGAGGACGTGGCGCTGGCCGTCGCCGCCCGCGCGGTGACCGCGGCGGCCCTGGCCCGCAATGAGAGCCGGGGCTGCCATCACCGCGCGGAATACCCGGACCCCGCACCCGAACAGGGCCGCAGCAGCGTGCTGCGGCTGGCCGACGACCGGAACTCGGTGCTGGTGGAGGCGCTGGCGGCGGTGGGCTGATGATGCTTCCCGACGAACGGAGTGCCGCACAGGACATCATTCGGCGCGCGCTGGAAGAGGACCTGCGCTACGGGCCCGACGTCACCACGCTCGCGACCGTGCCCGCCGGCGCGGTGGCCACGGCGTCGATGGTGCCCCGGCAGCCCGGCGTGATCGCGGGCGTGGAGGTCGCCCTGCTGGTCCTCGACGCCGTCCTCGCCGGCGGCTACGAGGTGGTGCACGCCGTCGAGGACGGCGCTCGGCTGCAGCCCGGCGAGCCGGTGCTGACCGTGCGCGCCGATACCCGCGGCCTGCTGACCGCCGAGCGGACCATGCTGAACCTGGTCTGTCACCTGTCGGGCATCGCCACCACGACGGCGGCGTGGGTCGAGGCCGTGGACGGCACCAAGGCCAAGATCCGCGACACCCGCAAGACGTTGCCGGGCCTGCGCGCGCTGCAGAAATACGCGGTGCGGGCCGGCGGGGGTGTCAACCACCGGCTGGGGCTGGGGGACGCGGCGCTCATCAAAGACAACCATGTGGTGGCCGCGGGATCGGTGGTCGGCGCGCTGCGGGCGGTGCGCGACGCCGCGCCCGACCTGCCGTGCGAGGTCGAGGTGGACTCCCTCGAACAGCTCGACGAGGTGCTCGCCGAAAAGCCCGAACTGGTGCTGCTGGACAACTTCCCGGTATGGCAGACGCAGATGGCCGTGCAGCGGCGCGACGCGCGCGCCCCCGCGGTGCTGCTCGAATCGTCCGGCGGGCTCAGCCTTCAGAACGCCGCCACGTACGCAGCGACCGGGGTGGACTACCTGGCCGTCGGCGCGCTGACACACTCGGTGCGCGCGCTCGACATCGGCCTGGACATGTAGGACTTACCGGCCGGTCATCCCCGCGCCAACGCGTCGGCGGCCGAGCGTGCCGAAAGAGCTTCGAGCACAGCACATTCCGCTTCATAGACGGCGGCCTCGGCGAAATCGATGGTATCGAGTGCGTAGCCGATGGCCATGTTGGCGTAGGCGTCCATCTCCTTGGCTTCGTGCTGGGCATTCTTCTCGGCCAGGTCTTTGCGGATCTTGGCGACGTGAGACTTCCATTTCTCGGCGATTTCCCGCCAGTGCTTCGACGCGTCATCGTCAGCGGCTGAGGCCCGGTCTTGCAAATGGTCGGCGGCTTGGTCTGCCCTGTCGCGGGCGTGGGCCGCGTCCGCCTGGACCTGTTCACGGGCCTGCTGCGCCGCGGCACGCACCTTGTCGTTGGCCTCCCTGGCGGCGGTGGAGATTTTTTCGAACCGGGCGGTCAGGTCGTTGTCGGCCATGGGGAGATCCTTTCTGCTCAAGGGGTTGGTTGTGCACCTGTCATCGTCTCGCCGCGCCGCGCGCCGCCGTAGGGTCCTAAGTCCTTGCTCGCGAACGGATTTGACACCGGTGTCACAGTCTTCACATCCGCATCGTCAGCAGCGTCCGCGCGGCGGGCTTGGCGGCTTCCAGCGCGCCCGCGTCACCGGAGATCCGGGACAGGATCAGTGCGCCCTCGATCAGCGAGATCACCGCCAGCGCAACCTGTTCGGCCTTTGCCTCGGACCAGCCGTCGGAGCGCAGCCGCTGCTCGACCGCCGCGCACCAGCCCCTGAAGGCGCGCGCCGACGCCTCGCGCACCAGTGGGCTCGCGTGCACCGACTCGGTCGCGATCGGTTCGATCGGGCAGCCGTCGCGCCGGTCGCCGGCCAACCCGGCCGCCAGCAGGTCGATCCAGCGGTCGACGATGTCGGCCGCGGGCCGGCCGGTCGCCAGGAATCGGCGCAGCAGCTGCTCGATGCCGGTGCCTTCGGCTTCGACGACCGCCGCGGCCAGTTGCTGCTTGCCCCGGGGGAAGTGGTGATACAGCGAACCGGGTTTGACGCCGGCCTCGTCGAGGATCTGGTTCAGCCCGGTCGCCGCGTAGCCCTGGCGGCGAAACAGCGTGGCGGCCGTCTCGACCAACGCGGCGCGGCTGCGGTCGGGTCTCGGCATGCTATTGACTTTACTTGAGTGATCACTCAAGAATGCAGAGATGAGGCAGCTGACGTACGAGGAAGCCGGGCGCTACGCGTGGCGCGAGGTGCCCGAACCGCAGATCACCGCGCCCGGGCAGGCGCTGGTGCGGCCGCTGGCGGTGGCGTGTTGCGACCTCGACGTCGCGGTGTGCAACGGGCGGCTGCCGTTGCCGCCGGGGTATGCGGTCGGGCACGAAGGGCTGGCCGAGGTCGTCGCCGTGGGCGACGACGTCACGGGCGTCCGGGTGGGCGACCGCGTCGTGGTGCCGTTTCAGATCAACTGCGGCGATTGCCGCGAATGCCGCCGCGGCGTGACCGGCTCGTGCAGCGCGGTGCCGTTCATGGCGGCCTACGGGATGGCGCCGATCGCCGGCCTGGACGGCGGCGGGTTCATGTCGGACCTGGTGCTGGTTCCGTACGCCGATGCGATGCTCATCCCGTTTCCGGACGCCGTCGACCCGGTTTCGATCGCGTCCCTGTCGGACAACATTCCCGACGGCTGGCGCACCGTCGGGCCGTTCGCTGCGGAGCTGGACACGCTCGATCCCGTCGATCGCCGCGTCCTGGTCCTCGGACGGCTGTCGATCGGCCTGTATTCCGCCGCGATCGCCGCGGCGCTCGGGGCCCACGTCGACTACGTCGACACCGACCCGCAGCGGCTGGCCGCCGCCGAGAAGCTCGGCGCGGTGGTCCATGATGCCGCCAAACCCGACAAGTCGTGGGGCGCTTACCCGGTCACCGTGCACACCACCAGCGATGCGACCCTGCTGGCGGCGACGCTGCGCGCCACCTGGCCGGACGGCGTGTGCACCGACACCGGGATCTACCCCGAATACAAAGTCGAGATGCCGTTGCTGCCGATGTACTCACGCGGCGTGCGGTTCGTCACCGGCCGCGTCAGCGCGCGCACGGTGATCCCGCGGGTGCTCGACCTGCTCGCGGGCGGCCTGGACGTGTCGCCGGCGGTCGACCGCGTCGTCGCGTGGGAAGACGCCCCCTCGGCCTGGCCGACGATGACCGGAAAGACCGTCTTCACCCGCGCGTAGCGCCGTCGGGCGTGCATTCCGGGCGTCGGGCGTGCGCCCAGGGCGGGTCCCGGCCGCGTGTCGCCGCCATGAGCGCACGCGCAAAGCCGTGCGCGCACGCCAGAAGCTGTCAACGCAAGAAAAAGCCGCGAACGCCGCCGCAACAGCGGGCCCGGGTCTCAGGCGATGTCGCCGACGAACACGCCGATGCGGCGCAGCTGCATCCGGGCCATCCGCGGCAGCCGTTCGGCGTCGGGACCCTCGGTGCCGGCCGGCAGGATGCGCGGGTTGGTGATGTGCACCACGCGGTTGCGGCCGAACTGAACGTCGGCCTCACCGGCCGCCAGCACGTTCTTGACCCAGTTCGTCTTGCCGTGGCCGAGCGCGATCGCCAGCACGTTGCCCTTGCGGTACGGGGTGATGATCGTCTCGTACGGGGTGCCGGAGGTGCGGCCGCGATGCTTGATGGTCGCGGTCCCGGGCAGAAAGCGGGCGATCGGCTTGACCGCGGGATTGAAATACTTGATCTGGAAGCGCTCGAACCAGGGCGGGAACACCATCGGGACGCCTGGAGCGTTATTGGGGTGATCCTTCGCGGACATGACGGCTCCCTGAGTCGTGTGGGCCTTTCACGGGCACTGTACCGGTCGGATAACAACTTGAGCTGCTCTGGGACAATGGAGGCAATGAGTACCGCTTCAGCACCCGTGATGGCCCGCATCGACCTGCGGGGCGTCGAACTGACGGCTGCCCGATTGCGGTCCGCGCTGCCACGCGGGGGCGCCGACGTGGAGAGCGTCTTGCCCAAGGTGCGGCCGATCGTGCAGGACGTGGCCGAGCGTGGCGCCGAGGCGGCGCTCGAGTACGGGGCGTCGTTCGACGGGGTGCGGCCCGCGGCCGTCCGGGTGCCCGGGGCCGCGCTGGAGGCGGCGCTGGCCGGCCTGGATCCCGACGTCGTCGAGGCCCTGCGGGTGATGATCGAACGCGCCCGCGCCGTGCACGCAGACCAGCGCCGCGCCGACGTCACGACCACCCTGGGCCCGGGCGCGACGGTCACCGAGCGGTGGGTCCCCGTCGAGCGGGTCGGCCTGTACGTGCCGGGCGGCAACGCGGTCTACCCGTCGAGCGTGGTGATGAACGTGGTGCCGGCGCAGACCGCCGGTGTCGGCTCGCTGGTGGTGGCCAGCCCGCCGCAGGCCCGCTACGACGGACTGCCGCACCCGACGATCCTCGCGGCCGCGCGCCTGCTCGGGGTCGACGAGGTGTGGGCCGTCGGCGGCGCGCAGGCGGTCGCGCTGCTGGCCTACGGCGGAACCGATATGGACGGCTCTGACCTCGCGCCGGTCGACATGATCACCGGGCCCGGCAACATCTACGTCACCGCCGCCAAGCGGCTGTGCCGCTCCCGGGTGGGCATCGACGCCGAGGCCGGGCCCACCGAGATCGCCATCCTCGCCGACCACACCGCCGACCCGACCCACGTGGCCGCCGACCTGATCAGCCAGGCCGAACACGACGAGATGGCGGGCAGCGTGCTGGTCACGCCCAGCGAGGACCTGGCCGCCGCGACCGCCGCCGAGGTGGCCGCGCAGCTGCGCACGACGGTGCACCGCGACCGGGTGGCCGCCGCGCTCGGTGGCCGCCAGTCGGCGATCATCCTGGTCGACGACCTGGACGCCGCCGTCCGGGTGGTCAACGCCTACGCCGCCGAGCACCTGGAGATCCAGACCGCCGACGCCCCGGCGGTGGCCGCCCGAATCCGTTCGGCCGGAGCCATTTTCGTGGGCCCCTACTCGCCGGTGAGCCTCGGCGACTACTGCGCCGGATCCAACCACGTGCTGCCGACCGCGGGCTCGGCCCGGCACTCCAGCGGACTGTCCGTTCAGACCTTCCTGCGGGGCATCCACGTGGTCGACTACACCGAGGCCGCGCTCAAGGACGTCTCCGGGCACGTGGTCACGTTGGCCAAGGCCGAAGACCTGCCGGCGCACGGCGAGGCGATTCGGCGGAGGTTCGAGCGATGACCGAACCGCGGGAGCCGACGCTCGACGACCTACCCCTGCGCGAGGACCTGCGTGGCAAATCGCCGTACGGCGCACCGCAATTGGCCGTCCCGGTGCGGCTGAACACCAACGAGAACCCGCACCCGCCCAGCCCGGCGCTGGTGGACGACGTGGTGCGGTCGGTGGCCGAGGCGGCCGCCGACCTGCATCGTTATCCCGATCGCGACGCGTCCGCCCTGCGCCGCGATCTGGCCGGCTACCTCACCATCCAGACCGGTGTGCCCGTCGGGCCCGAAAACGTCTGGGCGGCAAACGGATCCAACGAGATCCTGCAGCAGCTGCTGCAAGCGTTCGGCGGGCCGGGGCGCACCGCGATCGGGTTCGTCCCGTCCTACTCGATGCACCCGATCATCTCCGACGCCACCCGCACCGAGTGGCTGGAGGGCGTCCGCGCCGACGACTTCAGCCTCGACGCCGACGCGGCCGTGGCCGCGGTGGCCGACCGCCGGCCTGACGTGGTGTTCATCGCGAGCCCCAACAACCCGTCCGGGCAGAGCGTTTCGCTGCCGGATCTGCGGCGCCTGCTCGACGCGGTGCCGGGCATCTTGATCGTCGACGAGGCCTACGGCGAGTTCTCCTCCGAGCCCAGCGCCGTCGGGCTGGTGCGCGAATATCCGACCAAGCTCGTCGTCACGCGCACCATGAGCAAGGCGTTCGCCTTCGCCGGCGGGCGGCTCGGCTACCTGGTCGCCACCCCCGCGGTGATCGACGCGATGCTGCTGGTGCGGTTGCCGTATCACCTCTCGTCCGTCACCCAGGCCGCGGCCCGCGCCGCGCTGCGCCACGCCGACGACACCCTGGGAAGTGTCGCCACGCTGATCGCCGAACGCGAACGCGTCACGAAAGCGTTGAGCGGCATGGGTTTTCGGGTGATTCCCAGCGACGCGAATTTCGTGCTGTTCGGGCAGTTCGCCGACGCCCCGGCCGCCTGGCGGCGCTACCTGGACGCCGGCGTGTTGATCCGCGACGTCGGGATTCCCGGCTACCTGCGCGCCACGACCGGGCTGGCCGAGGAGAACGACGCCTTCCTGCGGGCCAGCGCCCAGATCGCCGCCACCGAACTGGCACCAGCCACCCCAGTAGGAGCCCCGTGACCACCATTGCGACCCGGCGCGCGCGTATCGAGCGCCGCACCAAGGAATCCGACATCGTCATCGAACTCGACCTCGACGGCAGCGGCCAGGTCCACGTCGACACCGGTGTGCCGTTCTACGACCACATGCTGACGGCACTGGGCAGCCACGCCAGCTTCGACCTGACCGTGCGCACCAAGGGCGACGTGGAGATCGAGGGGCACCACACCATCGAGGACACCGCGATCGCGCTCGGACAGGCGCTGGGGCAGGCCCTCGGCGACAAGCGGGGTATCCGCCGGTTCGGCGACGCCTTCATCCCGATGGACGAGACGCTGGCCCACGCCGTCGTAGACGTGTCGGGCCGGCCCTACTTCGTGCACACCGGCGAGCCGGATCACCTGCTGCACACCACCATCGCCGGCAGCTCGGTGCCGTACCACACCGTGATCAACCGGCACGTGTTCGAGTCGCTCGCCATGAACGCCCGCATCGCGCTGCACGTACGCGTCCTGTACGGGCGCGACCCGCACCACATCACCGAAGCGCAATTCAAGGCGGTGGCCCGCGCGTTGCGCCAGGCCGTAGAGCCCGACCCCAGGGTGTCGGACGTGCCGTCCACCAAAGGTGTTCTGTGACAAAACCATCCGTCGTCGTCCTGGATTACGGCTCGGGCAACCTGCGGTCGGCCCAGCGCGCGCTGCAGCGGGCGGGCGCGTCGGTCGAGGTGACCGCCGACGCCGACGCCGCGGCCGCCGCCGACGGGCTGGTGGTGCCCGGTGTCGGGGCCTTCGAGGCCTGCATGACCGGCCTGCGCAGGGTCAAGGGCGACCGCATCATCGCCGACCGGGTCGCCGCCGGGCATCCGGTGCTGGGGGTCTGCGTGGGCATGCAGATCCTGTTCGCCAGCGGCGTCGAATTCGGCGTCCAGACAACGGGTTGCGGCCAGTGGCCCGGGGAGGTCACCCGGCTGGACGCGCCGGTGATCCCGCACATGGGCTGGAACGTGGTCGACGCCGGGGGAGGGACGACCCTGTTCAAGGGGCTGGACGCGGACACCCGTTTCTACTTCGTGCACTCCTACGCCGCGCAGCGCTGGGAGGGCTCGCCCGAGGCCGTGCTGACCTGGGCCACCCACCGGGTGCCCTTCCTGGCCGCCGTCGAGCAAGGACCGCTGTCGGCCACCCAGTTTCACCCGGAAAAGAGTGGGGACGCGGGTGCGGCCGTGCTGCGCAACTGGATTGATGCTCTGTGAAGAACGGCTCGGGAGGGAATGTGTTGATCTTGTTGCCCGCGGTCGACGTGGTCGAGGGCCGCGCCGTGCGACTGGTGCAGGGCAAGGCGGGCAGTGAAACCGAGTACGGCTCGGCGCTGGACGCGGCGCTGGGCTGGCAGCGTGACGGCGCGGAGTGGATCCACCTGGTCGACCTGGACGCGGCGTTCGGGCGCGGCTCCAACCGCGAACTGCTGGCCGAGGTGGTCGGCAAGCTCGACGTGCGGGTGGAGCTGTCCGGCGGCATTCGCGACGACGATTCGCTGGCCGCCGCGCTGGCCACCGGCTGCGCCCGGGTGAACCTGGGCACGGCGGCCCTGGAGAACCCCCAGTGGTGCGCGCGCGCGATCGCCGAGCACGGCGAGAAGGTCGCGGTCGGGCTGGACGTCCAGACCGTCGACGGGCAGCAACGGCTGCGCGGACGCGGCTGGGAGACCGACGGCGGCGACCTGTGGGAGGTCCTGGAACGCCTTGACGGCGAAGGCTGTTCGCGGTTCGTCGTCACCGACGTCACCAAGGACGGCACGCTGGGCGGCCCCAACCTCGACCTGCTGGCCGCCGTCGCCGGCCGCACCGATGCCCCGGTGATCGCCTCCGGCGGCGTGTCGAGCCTGGACGACCTGCGCGCGATCGCGACGCTGACCGACCGCGGGGTCGAGGGCGCGATCGTGGGCAAGGCCCTCTACGCCGGGCGGTTCACGCTGCCACAGGCCCTGGCCGCGGTAGCGGGGTAGCGCCGTGGCGGACCTGGACGCGTTGGTACGGACGGCCTCGGCGATCCTCGACGACGCCACCGAGCCGTTCCTGGCCGGCCACCGCGCCGATTCGGCGGTCCAGAAGAAGGGCAACGACTTCGCCACCGACGTCGACCTCGCGATCGAGCGGCAGGTGGTCGGCGCGCTGGAAGAGTCGACCGGCATCGGTGTGCACGGCGAGGAGTACGGCGGCGCCGACGTGGACTCGGAGTGGGTGTGGGTGCTGGACCCCGTCGACGGCACGTTCAACTATGCGGCAGGGTCGCCGATGGCGGGGATCCTGCTCGGCCTGCTGCACCACGGCGACCCGGTGGCGGGCCTGACCTGGCTGCCCTTCGTCGACCAGCGCTACACCGCGGTGGTCGGCGGTCCGCTGATGAAAAACGGTGTCGCGCAACCACCCCTGGCCGATATCGACCTGGCCGACGCCCTGATCGGTGCCGGCTCGTTCAGCGCCGACGCGCGGGGCCGGTTCCCGGGGCGGTATCGCATCGCCGTGCTGGAGAACCTGAGCCGGGTCTCGTCGCGATTGCGCATGCACGGCTCCACCGGACTCGACCTCGCCTACGTCGCCGACGGGGTTCTCGGCGGCTCGATCAGTTTCGGCGGCCACGTGTGGGACCACGCCGCCGGGGTGGCGCTGGTGCGGGCGGCGGGCGGCGTCGTCACCGACGTCCACGGCGAACCGTGGACGCCCGCGTCGGATTCCGCGCTGGCCGCCGGGCCCCGCGCCCACGCCGAGATACTCGAGGTGCTGCGCAGCACCGGCCGGCCGGAGGACTTCTGAGATGTCGTCCGGTAATGGGCTTGCGGTGCGGGTGATTCCGTGCCTGGACGTCGACGCCGGGCGGGTGGTCAAGGGGGTCAACTTCGAAAACCTGCGCGACGCGGGCGATCCCGTCGAACTCGCCGCCGCCTACGACGCCGAAGGCGCCGACGAGCTCACCTTTCTCGACGTCACCGCCTCCTCCTCGGGTCGGGCCACGATGCTGGACGTGGTGCGCCGCACGGCCGAGCAGGTCTTCATCCCGCTGACCGTCGGCGGCGGCGTGCGCACGGTGGCCGACGTCGACGTCTTGCTGCGTGCCGGGGCCGACAAGGTTTCGATCAACACCGCCGCGATCGCCCGCCCCGACCTGTTGGAAGAAATGGCAAGGCAATTCGGTTCGCAATGCATCGTGCTGTCGGTCGACGCCCGCACGGTGCCCCCGGAGTCGGTGCCGACACCGTCGGGCTGGGAGGTCACCACGCACGGCGGACGCCGCGGGACCGGGATCGACGCCGTCGAGTGGGCTTCGCGCGGCGCCGATCTGGGCGTCGGGGAGATCCTGCTGAACTCGATGGACGCCGACGGCACCAAGGCCGGGTTCGACCTGCCGATGCTGCGGGCGGTGCGCTCGGCGGTCACGGTGCCGGTGATCGCCAGCGGCGGTGCCGGCGCGGCCGAACATTTCGCGCCCGCCGTCGCCGCCGGTGCCGATGCGGTGCTGGCGGCCAGCGTCTTTCACTTCCGGGAGCTGACCATCGGCCAGGTGAAGGCCGCCATGGCCGCGGAAGGGATCACGGTGCGATGACGCTCGACCCGCAGATCGCCGCGCGGCTGAAGCGCAACGCCGAAGGCCTGATCGCCGCCGTCGCGCAGGAGCGCGGCACCGGGGACGTGCTGATGGTCGCCTGGATGGACGACGCGGCGCTGGCCCGCACCCTGGCAACCCGTGAGGCGACCTATTTTTCGCGGTCGCGCGGCGAGCAGTGGGTCAAGGGCGCGACGTCCGGCCACACCCAATACGTGCACTCGGTGCGGCTGGACTGCGACGGGGACACCGTGCTGCTGACGGTCGACCAGGTGGGCGGCGCCTGCCACACCGGCGACCACAGCTGCTTCGACGCCGACCTGCTGCTGCAACCGGAGTCGTAGGTTGATGCCCGGGCGGCGCGCCCCGGGTTGCTAAATCGCGGTGCGACGCTGCGCCCGGGCGGCGGCCAGGAAGTCGATCCAAGACACCACGTCGGAGTGCTGCCTGAGCAGGGTGCGTCGCTGGCGTTCCGTCATGCCGCCCCAAACGCCCCACTCGACCCGGTTGTCGAGCGCGTCGGCGCCGCACTCCAGGACCACTGGGCAGTGCCGGCAGATCGTCGCTGCCTTTCTCTGGGCGGCGCCGCGAACGAACAACCCGTCTGGGTCGCCGGTGCGGCAGAGCGCCTTGGAAACCCAGGCGTCGCGATCCTCGGTTCTCGCACTGCGGAGATGGTTTGGAATCGGACCATTGGTGCCACTTTCGGCGGTGATATGGATAGCAAACACCGCTCCCCCTTTTGCTCCGGCCGCGCTGAGAGCTCAGCGTTCGGATATGGCTGTATTGACTTCCGTCCGGCCGAGCCCGTGTGAAGCCGAGGCGAATGTTGCGACCGTATGAAACGCCGTCGCGCAAACGTAGGGGCTTTGGTCGCGGACGTCCGAGGACTTTCGGCTCAGGGTGTCGGGCATCGTCGTCGCACGGGCCGGGGGATCGGGACCGAGGTCCGAAGTCGCCGCGTCGCGAGCCGTGGATGAGAATGGCGGGCGATGTTGAGTCGGGTGTCGTGGACCGCGGTCGTGCCGCTGCTAGCCGTCGCCGTGCTGGCCGTGATCTGGGGCGAGAAGCTGGGCCCGATGCTGGTCGCGCTGGTGGCGGCGTTGCTCATCGGCTCCGTGCTGGCGGCGGTGCACCACGCGGAGGTGGTCGCGGCCCGGGCCGGTGAGCCGTTCGGCTCGCTGATCCTGGCGGCCGCGGTGACGGTGATCGAGGTGGCGCTCATCGTCTCGCTGATGGCGTCCGGGGGCAACGAGGCCGCGACGCTGGCCAGGGACACCGTCTTCGCCGCGGCGATGATCACCACCAACGGCATCGCGGGGCTGTCGCTGCTGCTCGGCTCCCGGCGCTACGGGGTGACGCTCTTCAACGCCGAGGGCAGCGGCGCCGCGCTGGCCACGGTCACCACGCTGGCGACGCTGAGCCTGGTGCTGCCGTCGTTCACCACCAGCCAGGTGGGCCGCGAATTCTCGCCGGGCCAGCTGGCGTTCGCGGCGGTCGCGTCGTTGCTGGTGTACCTGGTCTTCGTCTTCACGCAGACGGTGCGGCACCGCGACTTCTTCCTGCCGGTCGCGCAGAAGGGCCAGAAGAAGCGGCTCTTCGAGGACGAGAGCCATGCCGAGCCGCCGAGCCGCGGCGCCGCGCTGGGGAGCCTGGGGCTGCTGCTGGTCGCCCTCGTCGCGGTGGTCGGGCTGGCCGAGGAGGAGTCGCCGGCCGTCGAGCACGCGGTGACCGCGGTCGGCTTCCCGCAGTCGTTCGTCGGCGTGGTGATCGCCACGCTGGTGTTGCTGCCGGAGACCCTGGCGGCCGCGCGGGCCGCGCGGCAGGGCCGGATCCAGACCAGCCTGAACCTGGCGTACGGCTCGGCGATGGCCAGCATCGGGCTCACGATCCCGGTGATCGCGCTGGCGTCGATCTGGCTCAAGGGACCGCTGGTGCTCGGGCTGGGACCCATCCAGCTGGTGCTGCTGGCGCTGACCGTTGTGATCAGCATGCTGACGGTCGTTCCCGGGCGCGCCACCCGGCTGCAGGGCGAGCTGCATCTGGTGCTGCTCGCCGCCTACGTGTTCCTGGCGGTCAGCCCGTAGCCGCTGACCGGCCGCGCAGTGTCTCCAACGCCTTGTCGGCATGGGTGTCCATGCTGAACTCGCTCGAAATCACGTTGAGCACCGTGCGATCGGTGTCGATGACGAAGGTGGTTCGCTTGACCGGCATCAGCTTGCCGAGCAGGCCGCGCTTGACGCCGAACTGCGTGGCGACCGTGCCCTCGGTGTCCGACAGCAGCGGGTAGTCGAACTTCTGCATGTCGGCGAACTTGGCCTGCTTCTGGACCGGATCGGCGCTGATGCCCACCCGATTGGCGCCCACGGCCGCGAATTCCGCG
This sequence comes from Mycobacterium sp. E3298, assembly GCF_001666895.1. Lineage (NCBI taxonomy): Bacteria > Bacillati > Actinomycetota > Actinomycetes > Mycobacteriales > Mycobacteriaceae > Mycobacterium > Mycobacterium sp. E3298. Next base: position 5,682 of record NZ_LZJB01000583.1, on the reverse strand, counting down.
GCCAGGTCCCGGAAGTGACAGGCCTCCTTGGTGCAGCCGGGCGTCATCGCGGCGGGGTAGAAGAACAGCACCACCGGCCCCCCGGACAGCAGCTCGCTGAGCCTGCGCGGCGCGCCCGTCTGATCGGGAAGTTCGAAGTCCTCGACCGTGTCACCAGTTTTCATGCCGCGAGCGTAACGCCACGGCGAGTTTTGGCCCCAGGGAAGCGCAGCCGACGCTACGCACGCGAGCCCCGGCGACCCATCTGGGAGGATGGTTCGGTGCACGCCCACCTCGCCGAGACGACCTCACGAGAGGACTTTCGCCTGCTGGCGGCCGAGCACCGCGTGGTTCCCGTGACCCGCAAGGTGCTGGCCGACAGCGAGACACCACTGTCGGCCTACCGCAAACTGGCCGCCAATCGCCCCGGCACGTTCCTGCTGGAATCGGCCGAGCACGGCCGATCCTGGTCGCGCTGGTCCTTCATCGGTGCCGGTGCGCCGTCGGCGCTGACCGTCCGCGACGGCGAGGCGGTGTGGTTGGGCGCCGTGCCGCAGGACGCGCCCACCGGCGGCGACCCGCTGCACGCGCTGCGGGCCACGTGCGAGCTGCTGGCCACCGGCGCGCTGCCCGGGCTGCCGCCGCTGTCCGGCGGCATGGTCGGTCTGTTCGCCTACGACATGGTGCGGCGGCTGGAGCGGTTACCCGAGCTGGCGGTCGACGACCTGCACCTGCCGGACATGTTGCTGCTGCTGGCCACCGACGTGGCCGCGGTCGACCACCACGAGGGCACCATCACGCTGATCGCCAACGCGGTGAACTGGAACGGCACCGACGAGCGCGTCGACCAGGCCTACGACGACGCGGTCGCCCGGCTGGACGTGATGACCGCGGCGCTGGGTCAGCCGCTGCCGTCCACGGTCGCCACGTTCGACAGGCCCGAGCCACGGTATCGCTCGCAGCGCAGCGTCGAGGAATACGGCAAGATCGTCGACTACCTCGTCGAGCAGATCGCCGCCGGCGAGGCGTTCCAGGTCGTCCCCTCCCAGCGCTTCGAGATGGACACCGACGTCGATCCGATCGACGTGTACCGGATGCTGCGGGTCACCAATCCGAGCCCCTACATGTACCTGTTGCACGTCCCGGATGGCAGTGGCGGAACGGACTTTTCGGTCGTCGGCTCCAGCCCTGAGGCGCTGGTCACCGTGCACGACGGCTGGGCGACGACGCATCCGATCGCCGGAACCCGGTGGCGCGGGCAGACCGACGAAGAGGACCAGCTGCTGGAAAAGGAACTGCTCGCCGACGAGAAGGAGCGCGCCGAGCACCTGATGCTGGTCGACCTGGGGCGCAACGACCTTGGCCGCGTCTGCGCGCCGGGCACCGTGCGCGTCGAGGACTACAGCCACATCGAGCGCTACAGCCACGTCATGCACCTGGTGTCGACGGTGACCGGGATGCTCGCCGAGGGGCGGACCGCCCTGGACGCCGTGACGGCGTGCTTTCCGGCCGGCACGCTCTCGGGCGCGCCGAAGGTGCGGGCCATGGAGCTGATCGAAGAGGTGGAGAAGACGCGGCGCGGGCTCTACGGCGGTGTGGTCGGTTACCTCGACTTCGCCGGCAACGCCGATTTCGCGATCGCGATCCGGACCGCGTTGATGCGTGACGGCACGGCCTATGTTCAGGCCGGCGGCGGGGTGGTGGCCGACTCCAACGGCCCGTACGAGTACACCGAGGCCTCGAACAAGGCGCGCGCGGTGCTCAACGCGATCGCCGCCGCCGAGACCCTCACCGCCCCGGATGCCGACCACCATGGCTGAGGCTCCGCGGCGTGCGCGGCTGTCCGTCGGGGTGGCGCAGGCGTTGCTGGTGCTGTCCGCCGCGGCGTTATGGGCGGCGTCGCGGCTGCCGTGGGTGGTGATCCGGTCGTTCGACGGGCTGAGCCCGCCCCGCGACGTGACGCTGTCCGGCGCGTCGTGGTCGACGGCGCTGCTGCCGTTGGCGGTGCTCATGCTGGCGACGGCCGTGGCGGCGATCGCGGTGCGCGGCTGGCCGCTGCGGGTGCTGGCGGGGCTACTGGCGCTGGCGAGCCTGGCGGTCGGATATCTCGGGGTCAGCCTGTGGGCGCTGCCGGACGTCGCCGTGCGCGGGGCCGACCTGGCGCATGTCGCCGTGATGTCGCTGGTGGGCAGCGAGCGGCGCTACGTCGGCGCGGGCATCGCAGTGGCCGCCGCCGCATGCACCCTTGTCGCGGCCGTCCTGTTGCTGCGGTCGGCCGGCGACGCCGGCGCGACCCGGTTGAGCGCGGAAAAGTACGCCGCGCCCGCGACGCGCCGCTCAAATGCGCTCCGCGACGACGCCGATGGCGCGATGCTGGAGAAGCCGGAGACGCCGAAAATGTCGGAGCGGATGATCTGGGACGCGCTTGACGAGGGCTGTGACCCGACGCGGGACCCGATCGATCGGCCGCGCGACTCGGACACCGAGGGTCGGTGACGGGCCGCGAGCCGAGGGCCGCTACCCTTCATTCACGTCGTCGCAATCGGCTCAGGGTTGTCAGGTTGGCCGCGGGGTGACGATGGGTAACGGCGCGAAGGGAAGCAACAGGCATGAGTCCGGCTACCGTGCTTGACTCCATCCTCGAGGGAGTCCGGGCCGACGTTGCGGCGCGCGAAGCCCTCATCAGCCTTTCCGAAATCAAAGCCGCCGCTGCCGCCGCGCCGCCGCCGCGCGATGTGATGGCCGCCCTGCGCGAGCCCGGCATCGGTGTCATCGCCGAGGTCAAGCGCGCCAGTCCGTCGGCGGGTTCCCTGGCGACCATTGCCGATCCGGCGAAGCTGGCCCGCGCGTACGAGGACGGTGGTGCCCGGATCATCAGCGTCTTGACCGAGGAGCGGCGCTTTCACGGATCGCTCGACGACCTGGACGCGGTTCGCGCGGCCGTCTCGATCCCGGTCTTGCGCAAAGACTTTGTCGTGCAGCCGTATCAGATCCACGAAGCCCGCGCGCACGGCGCCGACATGCTGCTGCTCATCGTTGCCGCGCTCGACCAGTCGGCGTTGGTGTCGATGTTGGACCGCACCGAATCACTCGGCATGACGGCCCTCGTCGAGGTGCACACCGAGGAGGAGGCCGACCGGGCGCTGAAGGCCGGGGCCAACGTAATCGGTGTCAACGCACGCGATCTCGCGACGCTGGAGGTCGACCGGGATTGCTTCGCGCGCATCGCTCCCGGGCTGCCGAGCAACGTGATCAGGATCGCCGAGTCCGGGGTCCGCGGCACCGGCGACCTGTTGGCGTACGCCGGAGCGGGTGCGGACGCCGTCTTGGTCGGCGAGGGTCTGGTCAAAAGCGGTGACCCGCGCGCCGCGGTCGCCGACCTGGTCACCGCGGGGACCCACCCGTCTTGTCCGAAACCGTCTCGCTAGTCGTCAAGTCACTTGAAGAGTCCCGGCGCTGAAACGTTGAACCTCATGAGCCGTCCCCGCGTAGAGCCTTGGTGATGGTCAATCTGTCCCGCCCGGACCTTCCCCTTCCGAGTGCAGCCGTCGCCGAACCCACCAGCCACGAACCCGATGCTGGTGGCCATTTCGGCGTGTATGGCGGCCGCTACGTGGCCGAGGCGTTGATGGCGGTGATCGAAGAGGTCACCGCCGCCTACGAGAAGGAACGCATCAACCCCGATTTCCTGGACACCCTGGACGACTTGCAGGCCAACTACGCCGGCCGGCCTTCGCCGCTGTACGAGGCCACCCGGCTGTCCGAGCATGCTGGATCGGCGCGCATCTTCCTCAAGCGAGAAGACTTGAACCACACCGGTTCTCACAAGATCAACAACGTCCTCGGTCAGGCGCTGCTGGCCAAGAGGATGGGCAAGAACCGGGTCATCGCCGAGACCGGGGCCGGGCAGCACGGCGTCGCCACGGCCACCGCGTGCGCCCTGCTGGGCCTGGAGTGCGTCATCTACATGGGCGCCGTGGACACCGCGCGCCAGGCGCTCAACGTGGCACGGATGCGACTGCTGGGCGCCGAGGTGGTGTCGGTGGAGAGCGGATCCAAGACGCTCAAAGACGCCATCAACGAGGCGTTCCGTGACTGGGTGACCAACGCCGACAACACCTACTACTGCTTCGGCACCGCCGCCGGGCCGCATCCTTTCCCCGCGATGGTGCGCGATTTCCAGCGGATCATCGGGTTGGAGGCGCGCGTGCAGATCCAGGCCCAGGCGGGCCGGTTGCCCGACGCCGTCGTGGCCTGCGTCGGCGGTGGATCCAACGCCATCGGCATCTTCCACCCGTTCATCGACGATCCGGGGGTGCGCCTGGTGGGCTTCGAGGCGGCCGGGGACGGCGTCGAGACCGGAAGGCACGCCGCGACTTTCGCCGGCGGTTCGCCGGGGGCCTTCCAGGGGTCGTTCTCCTACCTGCTGCAGGACGAGGACGGCCAGACCATCGAATCGCATTCGATCTCAGCGGGTCTCGATTATCCGGGCGTGGGCCCCGAGCACGCGTACCTCAAGGAGATCGGGCGCGCGGAATATCGGCCGATCACCGACGCGGAGGCGATGGACGCGTTCGCGCTGCTGTGCCGCTCCGAGGGCATCATCCCGGCCATCGAATCGGCCCACGCGGTCGCGGGCGCGGTCAAGCTGGGCCACGAGTTGGGGCAGGGCTCGATCATCGTGGTGAACCTGTCGGGCCGCGGTGACAAGGATGTCGAGACCGCCGCGAAATGGTTCGGCCTGATGGGGCCCGGCGAGCGATGAGCGTGCAGCAGAGGCAAGCCAGCAGGCTGGGGCCGGTCTTCGACATGTGCCGCAAGGAGAATCGCGCGGCCCTGATCGGCTACCTGCCCACCGGCTACCCCGACGTGCCGGGCTCGGTGGACGGAATGCTCGCCCTGGTCGAATCCGGTTGCGACATCATCGAAGTCGGCGTGCCCTACTCGGACCCCGGCATGGACGGCCCGACCATCGCCCGCGCCACGGAGGCCGCGCTGCAGGGCGGAGCGCGGGTCCGGGACACGCTTGCCGCGGTCGAGGCGATCAGTGCGGCCGGCGGCCGCGCGGTGGTGATGACCTATTGGAATCCCGTGGTGCGCTACGGGGTCGACGCGTTCGCGCGCGACCTCGCGGCGGCCGGCGGGCACGGCTTGATCACTCCTGACCTCATCCCCGACGAAGCCGGGCAGTGGCTGACGGCAGCTGAGGAGCATCGGTTGGACCGCATTTTTCTCGTCGCGCCGTCGTCGACGCCGGAACGGTTGGCCATGACCGTCGACGCGTCACGCGGATTCGTCTACGCCGCTTCCACGATGGGCGTCACCGGGGCGCGTGACGCGGTGTCGCAGGCCGCGCCCGAGTTGGTGCAGCGCGTGAAGGCGGTGTCCGACATACCCGTCGGCGTCGGCCTCGGGGTGCGGTCGCGCGAGCAGGCCGCCCAAATCGGCAGCTACGCCGACGGCGTGATCGTCGGTTCGGCGCTGGTGTCGGCGCTCGGTGCGGGTGGCCTGCCCGCGCTGCGGGAACTGACCGAGGAACTGGCCGCCGGCGTCCGGCAGAAGGCGTCCGCCCGATGACGACGTTGCCGACGTACTTTCCCAGCCCGCCGCAGGGTGTCTGGCACCTTGGGCCCCTGCCCATTCGCGCGTACGCGCTGTTCATCATCACCGGGATCGTGGTGGCGCTGTTGATCGGCGACCGCC
>NZ_LZJB01000582.1:0-8388 GCF_001666895.1 Mycobacterium sp. E3298 | reverse complement strand
CCCATGGCAGTCCAAACGGTATTGGAACGAAACGCAGGAAGCCGCGGAGGACCTGCACTACAACCCGGTGCATCCCCTGCTCGGGCAACCGGTGAGCGGCGCGGTGCACCCCACCTGGGAAGCGGAGTTGAGCACCGCGATGTTGCCCTTCCTCGGGGATCACCGGGTTGAGGGCAGTGTCCTGGTACCCGGGGCGGTATTCATCGAAATGGCCCTCGCGGCCGGCGAACAAACGTATGGGTCAGCTCACCACAGCGTCGAGAACCTGACGCTGAGACGGGCTCTCGTTCTTGACGACACGTGTGACCCCATACTCAGGACGACCCTCGATCAGGACACCGGCGCCCTGGAGTTCACCGCTTTCACTGCTACCGCGGGCGGGGACCTGAAGTGGACGCTGACGGCGACGGCGCAACTCAACATACTTCCGAGATCGCCCGGACGCTGCGACAGCCCCACCGGCGCGGGCGAGTCGACAACGATCGACGGCGACGAGTTCTACGCGCGTACCCGAGCCGTGGGACTGAGCTATGGCGAAGCGTTCCAGACAATCACCGGGGCGACGGCCGGAGACGGTTGGGCGACAGCCCGGATGACCATTCCGGAAGCGCTCGCCGACGAAGTCGACCGGTACCGATTTCATCCGGCCCTCATCGACGGCGCCTTCCAGACCCTGCTCGGCGCGCCGCTTTTCGGGGGCGAGGCGAACGAAAGTCCCTACCTTCCCGTGCGGATCCGGCAAAGCGCCATATACGGCTCTGCCGGCCCAAGCATGTCCGTCCACGTGCGTGTCGTGTCGGCGACCGCCGATGAGATCGAAAGCGACATCACCGTCACAGGGGCCGACGGGCGGCCGCTCGCTGTCTTCAACGGCTTCACCGTGCAGTCACTCGCCGCGTCGTCGCACATCTCGCCCGAGCGCGTGGACAGGGGACTCTACGAGGTTCAGTGGGTCGCGCATTCCGGCGTCCACGATGAACGCGAGAACTCGATCGCCGCCGAGGGCATGTCCTGGCTCGTCTTCGTCGACGCGGCGGGCGTGGGCTCAGCGCTTGCGGAACAGATGCGCCGCAGGGGCCAGCACGTTCGCCTTGTCGAACACCGACCCGTCGAAGCGCTCACCGAAATCGACGGCGGATATGCGGTGAACCCGAGACAGCCGCGTCAGCTACATCAGCTGCTCGAAACCCACCTCGCCGCAGAGGGCAACCTCGCGGGCATCGTCGACTGCTGGCCGTTGGATATGCCCGCACATCCGGATGGCGAACCGGCGCACAACGGTGTCCCGGCCGAAACGGTCGATAGCATCGGCGTTTTCACGGTCATGCACGTCGTGAAAGCCCTCGCGGAGCGGGACACCGTCCAGCCGCGCCTGTACTTGATCACCGCGAACGCGCAACCGGCGCCGGGGACCGAGACGATCGCGGTCGAACAAGCGGTCATCTGGGGACTCGGCCGCGTCGTGGGCCACCAGGAATTGGTCAAACAATGGGGCGGGCTGGTCGACATCGACGCCGCCGACGATCACGTCGCGACTGCCGCGCGCATCTGCGACCACGTTCTCGATGACGACGCCGAAGATCAGATCGCCATCCGCGGCCACACCACGTTCGTCCCGCGCCTGCGCCCGGCCAGCAGCCTCTCGAAAGCCTTCCCGACCAGACTCGCACCCGATGCCAGCTACGTCGTCACGGGCGGAGCGGGAGCCCTCGGACGCGTCGTCGCGACGTACCTTGCCGAGCGGGGCGCGCGGCATATCGCCCTGCTGAGCCGAAGCGAACTCCCGCCAAGGAGCCGCTGGCCGTTGCTGTCCCACGACCACAAGCACCGGTCAACCGTCGAAGCGATCCGGCAGATCGAGCGCCTCGGCGCGCGAGTGACGACGGCCAGCGTGGACATCACCGACGCCGACCAGGTGCGGGCGTGGCTGGGTGACCACATCCGAGACGAGGGCCGGCCGGTTCGTGGAATCGTCCACGCCGCGGGTTCAGTCCACGACCAACTGTTGGTCAACATGACCGAAGCGGATTTCACCAAGGTGATGGCGCCCAAAGTCGCGGGTACTCGCGTGTTGCACAACGCTTTCAAGGAACAGCACCTCGACTTCTTTGTGATGTTCGGGTCCGCCGGGTCGGTCATCGCCTCACCCGGTCAGGGAAACTACGCCGCCGCCAACGCATTCCTCGACGCCTTCGCGCATCATCGACGGGCCGAGGGATTGCCGGCCACCACGATCGGTTGGGGTCCGTGGTCGGTCGGCATGGTCGAAGAGCTCAAGCTCGAAAAGATCTACGCCCAGCGGGGAATCGAGCTGATCACCCCCGCGGCGGGCGCCCGGATCCTGGATCGGCTCATCAATCAGCAGGTACCCAACGTCATCGCCATCACCGCCGATTGGACGCTGGCCCGTCGCGTCGGCCTGGTCGGGCAGTTGCCGCCGATGTTCTCCGAACTGGGCGCGGCCGAAGCCTCGCCGGCCGAAGCCGAGGGCGAGACATCCGTCCTGGATTCCCTCGCGGCATGCCCGGAAGCCGACAGGCTCGACATGGTCGCCCGCCTGGTTCGACAAATCGGCTCCGCGGTCTTCGACCTCACCCCGGCCGATATCGGGCCCGACGACGCCCTCGACGACCTCGGCCTGGACTCGATGATGGCAATGGATTTCAGGGCCCGGATCCACGCGATGTTCGCCGTCGAACTGCCGGTGCTGGAACTGCTCAGGGGCGTAAGCGTCAACGAACTGGCCGTTCGCATACTTGGCCGGCTTCAACTGGGAGGCGCAGACGCATCCCCGGTCAGCGACCCGCGTCCGGAGCGCATCGCGGCCGACGAGGTCGACCGCTTGGTAGAGCAGTTCTCTCAGGACGAACTTCGGGCACTGCTGGTCGACCTCGAAACGCAGGCCGACCAACAGGACCCGGGAGGAACGCACGCGTGAACGCTCCCGGGCGGGCACGGTCGGCGCGACACGAGCAGCCGGCCGAGAAGGCCGAGCCGATCGCGGTCAAGCACGCGGAACAGCCCCGCGCGGTGCACGTTCGAGGCTTGTCGAAGGCCTACGGGCACCGGCCCGCGGTGCGCGACGTGGATCTCGACGTCGGCTACGGCGAGATCTTCGCCATCCTGGGGCCCAACGGCGCGGGAAAGTCAACGACGATCGAAATCCTGGAGGGCCATCGACAGCGAGATGCCGGAGACGTGCGGGTGTTGGGCGAAGATCCCGGAACCGCCGGCCGCTGCTGGCGCGCCAAGATCGGCATCGTGCTGCAAGAAGTCAGCGACGCGGGGATGCTGACCGTCGCGGAAACCGTTCAGATGCTGACGAAATGCTATGGGAGGGCACGGGTTCCGGGGGAGACACTCGAACTCGTCGGGCTGACCTCGGTTGCCCACGCCCGGGTGAGGACGCTGTCAGGTGGGCAGCGCCGTCGTTTGGACGTCGCCCTCGGCATCATCGGCATGCCCGAATTGCTCTTCCTGGACGAACCGACGACCGGCTTCGATCCGGATGCCCGGCGACGATTCTGGGACCTCATCAGATTACTGGCGAGCGATGGCACGACCATCCTGTTGACCACCCACTACCTGGAGGAGGCCGCCGCCCTGGCGGACCGGGTCGCAGTCCTGGCCGACGGCAGGGTGGTGGCGGTCGACTCACCGGCAAGACTGACCGAGTACGTCAGCTCCGCCGCTACGGTCCGGTGGGTGGAGGCAGGCCGCGTCCACGTGGAGGAGACGGATCGCCCGACCGACCTGATCAGGCAGCGGTCGAAGGACGGGGCTGAATTGGCTCAGCTGACGGTCTCCCGGCCGACGCTCGAAGACGCTTATCTGCGGTTGATCGGCGAGGCGTGATGGGCATCGACCAAGCGCAGGGTTCGTCACCGCAGCGCCACCGCACGCTCGAGGCGCCGCTCCCCGGTCCGCTCCGCATCGGGGTGTCGCGCATCGTGCCCGAGCTGAAAATGTTCTACCGCCGGCCGGAGCAGTTGGTCCTCACGTTTTCGATGCCTGCCGTGATCGGCATTCTGTTGGGTTCGATCTTTTCGACGAAGATGCCGCACAGCGACACCAGCACCGGTGCCGTGCTCGCTGCGAGCATCCTCGCTTACGGAATCCTGTCCACGTCCTTCATCAATCTCGGTATCAGCGTTGCCGCCGACCGGGAGAGCGGCGCGCTGAGGCGGCTGCGGGGGACTCCGACGACCGCGTCGTCGTATTTCGTCGGAAAGATCGCCCTGGTTGCCGTCGCCAGCCTGGCCGAGGCCGTCGTGCTGTTGTCGGTGGGTGTGCTGGTCTTCAAACTCCATCTACCAACCGATGCTTTTGGGTGGTTCACCCTGACGTGGGTGTTCCTGATGGGCATCATCAGCTGCTCGTTACTGGGCATTTTCGTGAGTAATTTTGCGAGCACCGCGGTTTCGGCGGCTGTCCTGACCAACGGCCCCGGGGTCGCCTTGCAGTTCGTGTCGGGCACCTATGTTCCGCTCGTCGCGTTGCCGGCGTGGATGTTGACCCTCGGCTCTGTGTTCCCGGTGAAGTGGATGGCCCAGGGTTTCCGGTCGGTGCTCTTGCCGTCGAACATGGCCGCCTTCGAACCGGCCGGCAGCTGGGAACACTGGCCGACGTTCTTCGTATTGACCGCATGGAGCGTGGGCGGGCTGATCGCCTGCCTGACGGTTTTCCGGTGGTCGGACAAAAAATAGGCCAATGGCCATACGTTGACTCCTGTACGTATGGTGCTTAGGACCCACACGACAGGAGAATCACAGTGGCAGAACGGTTGGCCGGGAAGGTCGCGCTGATCAGCGGTGGCGCGCGGGGGATGGGGGCCTCGCACGTGCGGACGCTGGTGGCCGAGGGAGCCAAGGTGGTGTTCGGTGACATCCTCGACGACGAGGGCAAGGCGGTCGCGGCCGAGGTCGGGGACGCCGCCCGCTATCTGCACCTGGACGTGACGAAACCCGAGGACTGGGACGCCGCGGTGGCCACCGCCCTGAGCGAGTTCGGCCATCTCGACGTGCTCGTCAACAACGCGGGCATCATCAACATCGGCACGTTCGAGGACTACGCGCTCTCGGAGTGGCAGCGCATCCTCGACATCAACCTGACGGGCGTCTTCCTGGGCATCCGCGCCGTGGTGAGACCCATGAAGGAAGCCGGACGGGGGTCGATCATCAACATCTCCTCCATCGAGGGGATCGCCGGCACGATCGCCTGCCACGGTTACACCGCAACAAAATTCGCCGTCCGGGGCTTGACCAAATCGGCGGCACTCGAGTTGGGGCCCAGTGGGATTCGGGTGAACTCGATCCATCCCGGGCTCATCAAGACGCCGATGACCGAGTGGGTCCCCGAAGACATCTTCCAGACCGCATTGGGCCGGATCGCCCAGCCCGAGGAGGTCTCCAGTCTGGTGGTCTACCTGGCCAGCGACGAGTCGAGCTACTCGACCGGCTCGGAGTTCGTCGTCGACGGCGGCACCACCGCCGGCCTGGGCCACAAGGACTTCTCCGCGGTGGACACCGGCGGGCAACCGGACTGGGTTACCTGACGGGAGCGAGGATTTCGGCCTCCTCGGGTGCCTTCTCTGTGCTCGGCTTGGGCCACGGCGACGGCACCGGGCGTTGCCGCACCCGTTGCGGCCACCAGAACCACTTGCCCAGCAACGCGGCGATCGACGGCGTCATCAGCGACCGGACGATCAGGGTGTCGAACAGCAGACCCAATCCGATGGTGGTACCGACCTGACCGATGACAGTCAGCTCACTGACCGCCATCGTCATCATCGTGAAGGCGAACACCAGTCCCGCCGAGGTGACGACCGAACCCGTGCCGCCCATCGACCGGATGATTCCGGTGTTCAGGCCGGCGTAGATCTCCTCCTTGAACCGCGCCACCAACAGCAGGTTGTAGTCCGCGCCCACGGCAAGCAGGATGATGACCGACATGGCGAGCACCATCCAGTGCAGCTCGATGCCGATGAGGTGCTGCCAGATCAACACCGACAGGCCGAACGACGCCCCCAGCGAGAGCAGGACGGTGCCCACGATGACGGCCGACGCCACCACGCCCCGCGTGATGAGCAGCATGATGATGAAAATCAAGCACAGGGACGAGATTCCGGCGATCAGCAAGTCATAGGTGTTGCCGTCACTGAGATCTTTGTAGATCGACGCGGTGCCCGCGAGATAGATCTTCGAGCCCTCCAGCGGCGTGCCCTTGAGCGCTTCGTAGGCGGCCTTCTTGATGGCGCCGATGTGCGAAATGCCTTCCTGCGACATCGGATCGCCGTCATGGCTGATGATGAAGCGCACTGCATGGCCGTCGGGGGAGATGAAGTTCTTCATCCCCTTCTTGAACTCGGCGTTGTTGAAGGTCTCCGGCGGCAGGTAGAACGAGTCGTCGTTCTTGGACGCGTCGAACGCTTTACCCATCGCGTTGGAGTTCTTCTGCGCCTCGTTCTGCTGATCCTGCAGACCCTTCTGGGTCGAATACATGGTCAGCATCGTCGTTTTCATGGCCTTCATGTTTTCGATCATCGAAGGCATCAGCGCCACCATCTGGGGCATCAGCGTGTCCAGATGGTCCATGATCGGCAGCAGGCTCTCGATGTCATCGGTCATGATGTCGATGCCGTCCAGGCCGTCGAAGACCGAGCGGAGCGACCAGCAGACCGGGATGTCGTAGCAGTGCCGTTCCCAGTAGAGGTAGCTGCGGATCGGCCGGAAGAAGTCCTCGAAATCGGCCATATGCTGGCGCAATTCGTTGATGTCGATGGTCATGTCGTGCATCTTCTTGACCATCTGATGCATGTCGTTGGCCATCTGCGCGGTGATGCTCGACATCTTTTCCATGCTGTCGATGGTCGTCTGCATCATGTCGGCCTGGTGCAGCATGTCGGCCATCTGATCTTCCTGGTACTTCTGGTTCATCTGCTGGGTGACGCCCTGCATGCTGATCTGGAACGGGATCGAGGTGTGCTCGATCGGCGTGCCTTGCGGCCGGGTGATGGCTTGCACGCGGCCGATTCCGGGCACCCGGAAAACCGTCTTGGCGATCTTGTCGATCACCAGGAAGTCCGCGGAGTTGCGCAGATCGTGGTCGCTTTCGATCATCAGCACTTCGGGATTCATCCGCGCCTGGGAGAAGTGCCGATCCGCGGCCGCGTAACCCTCGTTGGCGGGCAGGTCGGCCGGCAGGTAGTTGCGGTCGTTGTAGTTGGTGCGGTACCCGGGGAGGGTGAGCAAGCCGATGAGGGCGATCCCTATCGTCACCACCAGGATCGGTCCCGGCCACCGAACCACGAGCGCGCCGATCTTGCGCCACCCGCGAATGCGTTGTGTCCGTCTGGGTTCCAGCGTCCTGCGGAAGCGGGTGGCCACCGAGATCACCGCGGGCCCGAGCGTGAGCGCCGCCGCCACGACGACCACCATGCCGATGGCCAGCGGGATGCCCAGCGTCTGGAAATAGGGCAGGTTGGTGAAGTGCAGGCAGAAGGTCGCGCCGGCGATGGTCAGACCCGAGCCGAGCACCACGTGTGCGGTGCCTTTGTACATCGTGTAGTACGCGTCTTCGCGTGACTCGCCGACCGCGCGGGCTTCCTGATATCGGCCGATCAAGAAGATCGCGTAGTCGGTGGCGGCCGCGATCGCCAACGTGACCAACAGGTTGGTGGCGAAGGTCGAGAGCCCAATGATCTTGTAGTAGCCCAGAAAAGCGACCATCCCGCGGGCGGCCGAAAGTTCGAACACGACCATCACCAGCGTGAGCAACACGGTGACCACCGACCGGTAGACCAGGAGCAGCATCCCGATGATGACCGTGAACGTGGCCGCGGTGATGAGCTGCAGGCTGCGGTCACCTGCCGTGTGCTGATCCGCCGACAGCGCGGCGGGCCCGGTGACGTACGCCTTAACTCCGTGCGGCGGGGGCAGGCTCTTGACGATGTTCTGGACGGACTCGACCGATTCGTTGGCCAGGGCTTCGCCCTGGTTGCCGGCCAGATACACCTGGACGTAGGCCGCCTTGCCGTCGTTGCTCTGGGCGCCCGCCCCGGTCAGGGGATCGCTCCACATGTCCTGCACGTGCTCGACGTGTTTGGTGTCCGCATCGAGCTTTTTGACCATTTGGTCGTAGTAGGCGTGGGCGTCGGCGCCGAGGGGATTCTGTCCCTCGAGCACGATCATCACCGAGCTGTTGGACTTGTACTCGTTGAAGATTGCGCCCATGCGCTTGGTCGCGACGACCGACTGCGCGTCGTCGGGAGTCATCTCCACCGAGCGCATCTTCCCGACCTCATCCAGCTGAGGAACGACGACATTGAGCACCGCGATGAGCGCGATCCAGCCGATGATGATGGGAACCGCGAAGGTTCGGATGATCCGC
>NZ_LZJB01000581.1:0-1428 GCF_001666895.1 Mycobacterium sp. E3298 | reverse complement strand
GCAGCTATCGGCTGGACTACGACCAGGGCAAGCGGACCACCAACGGCGTCGCGATCCGCCACGACGGCCCTGCCACCGGCTGGTGGGCCTTCCGCTCCGGGTGCACCACGAACGGCTGCGCGGCCACCGGCGCCCGGCTGGACAACGTGACCCACCAGACTGCGAGCGGCCCGACGGACACGCTGCACTTCGTCGGCGGCTACTGGCAGGGCGCGCCGCAGCAGGAACGGATGGACTGCACGCCGCCCAACTCCCAGGCCAAGGCGACCCAGCAGGAGACGCTGGCGTGGTCGCTGGCCCCGCAGGCCGACGGCACCCTGCGCGGCACGGTGACGGAGACCGTGCAGACCAACGAGTGTGGCGCGCAGGGCGCGGTGGTGCGGGTGCCGGTGGTGGCCACCCGGGTCGGCGACGCGCCCGCCGGGGTCAACCTGGGCGACCCCGCGGAGGCCGTCGCCACGTCGACGGCGGCCGCCGCCCCGGCGCCGCCCGTGCTCGGCGCGGTGTGCGGCGACGTCGGCAAGCTGGCCTACGACCCGACCAACAGCGAGCAGATCGTCTGCGAGGGCAACAGCTGGGCCAAGGCACCGATCACGATGGGCGTGCACGCCTCCGGCAGTTCATGCGACCGGCCTGGCACCTCGGTGTTCGCCATGACCACCTCCAACGACGGCTACCTCTTGCAGTGCGATCCCGTCACGCGGACGTGGACCCGTCCGGTGGGGTAGTGCGTGTCCGGACCAATAGGTGACCGTCGGATTTGATATCACCAGCGCTATCACGTTCCAGAATCGTGTTGTCCTTAAGCCGGCACTCGTGTGAAGGACGTGGCGGGCCCCGGCGCGTTGACTGACTAGAGGAGGTCGGAACAGTGGTGCGCCCACCGCCTGACGCCGACGACGCTGAAGTGCAGTTTGCCGCTGATGTGCTGCGGAAATTGTTGCGCCATATCGACTTCGAGAACAGCAGGCGTAGCAACCCCTATCTGGTCTCCCACGCGTGGACCGATGGGCCGATGATGTACCTGGTGTACGCGGCGCCACCGTCGGACAGAATTTGGGGACTGGCCCGCGACACCAGGGAGTCAATCATCGACCCCGCCCCGTGGCCGAACTTGGACGAGGCGGTGCTCTACTACTATCTGCTCGATTTCGAGGAGAACCAGCCCTCCTCGTCTCTTGGCGGGCCGGGCGAGCCGGACACCATTTGGTGGTTCGGCTGCCCGGGCGAAGGCCTCCCGGCGCGGCCATCAAGCATCCCTGAGGCGTGTCGGTGCACCCCATCGAACCGATCCCGGCCGCCCGATCCCAGAAGGGGCGAGAGCGGGCCCGCCCCGCAGCCCCGTCGATACGGCAATCCGCTCTGAGCGCAATGGCCTGGTCAGAGGGCTGCCTGACGCCGGCTCCGCGACACTTGTCGGTGCGCGGT
>NZ_LZJB01000580.1:0-7202 GCF_001666895.1 Mycobacterium sp. E3298 | reverse complement strand
CCAGCAGCGCACGGTCGTCGTCGGAGTCACCAACCCGCTCGGCACCGACGCACCCGAGCACGAGCTTCACGATCGCCGCGTCCTGACCGGAGGAGATTGACGATGTTGGCTGGACTTGCATTCGGCTCGGAGATCAAGCGTTTCGGTCGCAGCCGTTTGACGCGCGTGGCGATCGTGGTGCTGATGCTGCTGCCGCTGGTGTACGGGGCGCTGTACCTGTGGGCGTTCTGGGATCCCTTCGGCCACACCAACAAAATGCCGGTGGCCCTGGTCAATTCCGACCGCGGCGCCGTCGTCTCCGGCGAGCAGTTCAACGCCGGCGAGGAGATCGCCAAGAGCCTGACCGCGGACGGCGGGTTGGACTGGCACGTCGTGGACCTGGCCGAAGCGCGCAACGGAGTCGACCACGGCAAGTACTACTTCATGGTCGAGCTGCCACCGGACTTCAGCGCGGCGATCGCGTCGCCGGTGACGGGGCAGCCCAAGAAGGCCAACCTGATCGCCGTCTACAACGACGCCAACAACTACATCTCCACCAGCATCGGCCGCACCGCCATCAGCCAGGTGCTCAACGCGGTGTCCAGCCGGATCTCCGGCCAGGCCGTCAATCACATGCTGTCCGTGGTGGTTACGTCGGGCGCGGGCATCAAGCAGGCCGCCGAGGGCGCCGCTCGACTCGACGACGGGGCCGGGCAGCTGGCCGCCGGCCTCGACACGGCCAGGTCCGGCTCGGCGCGCCTCGCCGCCGGGGCCCAGCAATTGTCCGACGGAATCAACCAGGCCACCGACCCGCTGCTCGCGGTGACCCGGGCGCTGTCACAGGTCGGCGGCGACACGCAGCAATTGCAACAGGGCGCTGCCGCGCTGCAGCAGGCCAACGACCAGATCGGCGCCATCGCCACCGCACAAGACGGTGCCGCTGACGCGCTGTCGCCGGTGATCGATCAGCTCGCCGCGCGCCAGGATCCCTTGGCGAACAACCTGCGCAGCATCCAGGATCAACTGCGTGGCCATCAGTTCACGCCGCAGATCCGCCAACGCCTCACCGACGCGCAAAACGCCGCGATCGCGATGACCTCCGCCCTGCGCACGCCCGGCAGCCCGCTGGGTTCGGCCCTCGACCAGGTCGGCAACAAGGGGCAGGAGCTGACGAACAAGCTCACGCAGCTCCGCGACGGCGCCCAGCAGCTGTCCTCCGGCAACGCCGAGTTGGCAAGCGGCATAGTCAAGCTCGATGACGGGGCGCACCAACTCAAGGCGGGATCCGCCGAGCTGGCCGGCAAGCTCGGCGAGGGGGCCAACCAGCTGCCCAACTGGACGACTCAGCAAAAGGACGCGGTCGCAGACACCATCGGTGGGCCGGTGCAGCTCGCAGCCTCGCACGAGAACGCCGCACCCAACTTCGGCACCGGCATGGCCCCGTTCTTCCTGACGCTGGCGCTGTTCTTCGGCGCATTGGTGCTGTGGATGGTGCTGCGGCCCTTGCAGAGTCGCGCGATCGCCGCGGAGGTGCTCGAAATCCGGGTGGTGCTCGCCAGCTATCTGCCCGCGGCCACGATCGCGCTGTTCCAGGCGATCGTCCTCTACTGCGTGGTCCGGTTCGCCCTCGGCATGCGTGCCGTGCACCCGGTCGCGATGCTGGGGTTCATGATCCTCATCTCCGCCGCATTCGTGGCCGCCACGCAGGCGATCAACGCGCTCGTCGGCCCAGCGGTGGGACGGGTGCTGATCATGGCCCTGCTAATGCTGCAGCTGGTCAGCGCCGGCGGCATGTACCCCGTGGAGACCACTTCGCGGCCCTTCCAGGTCCTGCACCGCTTCGACCCGATGACCTACGGCGTCAACGGGCTGCGCCAGCTCATCCTCGGTGGCATCGACGGACGGCTCTGGCAAGCGATCACCGTGCTGGTTGCGATAACGGCTGTCGCGCTGGCAATCTCATCGCTGTCCGCACGGCGAGATCGCCTGTGGAACCTCACCAGGCTGATCCCGGCGATCAAGATGTAGGCAAACGTTCCGCGTCAACAATCGACGTTGCATGATGGTGGGCAAGCTCTGCAATCGAGAGGAAGCCCATGTTAGGTGTGCATCATTCGGCGATTTGCACCTCCGATGTCGAACGGTCGCTCCGATTCTGGTGCGAAGGCCTGGGACTGAGCCAGTTGATGGATTACGACTTCGTCGGCGATTGGCCGGAACTGTTCGGGGCCGGGAGCGATCGGCTGCGATCGGTGTTTCTCGGCGATCCGCAGACATCGGGCAGCGGGTTTGTCGAACTGGTGGAGGTGGCCGGCGCCCTTGAGGCACTGCCGGATTCGACCGCGTTACGGCACGGGTTCATGTTGCTCTCACTGCAGCGTGAAGTCGACGAAACGCTCGCCGCTTTGGCTGCATTGGGTTTCACCGACGGCGTGCGGCGCATCGATGTCGTGGCCCCGGACGGAAGGACCGTCGCGATGGCGGTGATCGAAGCGCCGGACGGGGTACTCGTTGAGCTGATCGGGCGGGCGAAATGAGCATCGCGCTGGTCACGGGCGGTGCGTCCGGAATCGGGCGTGAAGTTGCCGGACGGTTGCGCGATGCGGCTCACGACGTCGTCGTGTGGGATCTCGCCGATGCGGACATCGTCTGTGACGTCAGCGATCCCGACGCCGTGTCGGCCGCGATGGAACAATCGGTGAGCGAGCATGGCGCGCCCACCCGGATCGTCGCCTGCGCCGGGGTCGGTGCTTCGGGGCTGTTGCTCGAACAGTCGCCCGCGGAATGGAACCGGGTGTTGGGCGTCAACCTCACCGGCACCTGGCTGACGATCCGTGCCGGGGCGCAAGCGATGGTCGACGCCGGGGTTTGCGGCTCGATCGTCGCGGTTTCCAGTATCAGTGGCACCGTCGCCGACCGGGACATGGGCGCCTACTGCGTGTCGAAGGCCGGGGTGGACATGTTGGTGAAGGTCGCCGCCGTGGAATGGGGCGTGCACGGCATCCGGGTGAATGCCGTCGGGCCGGGCGTCACACGCACACCGATGCTGGCCAAGCCCGAACAACTCCCCGGCTGGGTGGAGGCACTGTCCGAACGCACGGCGCTCGGCCGGCTGGGGGAGGCAGACGACGTGGCCGGGGCGATCGTGGGCCTCCTCGAGTTGCCCTGGGTGACAGGACAAATCGTGCACGCCGACGGCGGCCTGGCCCTACACAGTCCGATTGACGCCTACGGCCAAGTGCAGCGATTGATGCGTCGGCGGTGATTCACCCGACTCCGTAATCGATGATGCCCCGGATGATCTTGCCGTTGCGGAGGTCGTCGTAGGCGTCGTTGATCTCGTCGAGGCGATAGCGGCGGGTGATCATTTCGTCGAGCTGAAGCTGCCCGGTCTGATAGAGCCGGGCGAGGCGGGAGATGTCGGCCCTCGGGTTGCACGATCCGAATATCGTTCCGGCCAGCGTCTTGTTCATCAGGATGAAGTCCTGCAGGTCGATCTTGACCGACCGCGTGAGCTGTGACGTCATTCCGGTGAGCACGCACGTCCCGCCCTTGCGGGTGAGCTGCAGCGCGTCGCGGACGTCGGCGGCGGTGATCAGCGAAGGCGAGACCACGACGGCGTCGGCCATGACGCCGTAGGTCAAGTCCCGCACCATGTCCTGCGCCTCGGCGATCGTGGCCGCGCTGTGGGTGGCCCCGAACTGCAGCGCCGATTTCTGCTTGAACTCCACCGGGTCCACGGCGACGATCTGAGCGGCGCCGCTGATCCGCGCGCCCTGGATCGCGCCAGTCCCGATCCCGCCCGCACCGATGACCACGACGGTGTCCCCGCCGCGTACACCGGCACGGTTGGCGGCCGAACCATAGCCGGTCGGAATGGCGCATGACAGCAACGCGCTCGGAGCCAGCGGCAGGGTCGGCTCGATTTTCACCAGCGAATTCGTCGACACCACAGTGTGTTCGGCGAATGCCCCGACCTTCGCCAGATGCCCCAGTGGCCGGCCGTCGGCGGTGTGATGACGGAAGGTGCCGTCGGTGGGCATTCCCGGGGTGAGGGTGAAAGCGCCGACGTCGCAGATGTACTCCATGCCGGTCGCGCACCAGCGGCACTGCCCGCACACCGCGACGAACGACATCACCACGTGGTCGCCGGGCGCGAAATCCGTTACCCCCTCGCCTACTTGCCGCACGATGCCCGAGCCCTCGTGGCCGCCGATCGTGGGAAACATCGTCGGCAGGCCGAGCGATCGCATCACCTCGTTGGGCGCCGACATGTCGCCTTTGAGGATGTGGTCGTCGGAGTGGCACAGCCCGGCCGCCGCCATCTCGACCAGCACTTCGCCGGCCCGGGGTGGGTCGAGCTCGAATTCCTCGACCGACCACGGCCCGCCGACGTCGTGCAGGAGCGCTCCTCTAGTTTTCAAGCGGCCTCCTCATGCGACCGGGGAGAAGGTGACCGGAAGCTTGTTGGGGGAGCGGAAGGTGAGCCCGACGATCTTGGACTCCTGGCCGGTCCCGTCGTCGGCCACGAAGGTCAGATCCTTGACGCGATCGAACAGGCTGTTCAGCATCACCTGCGTCTCGAGGCGGGCGAGATGCATGCCGAGGCACATGTGGATGCCGCCGGCGAATGCGATGTGCGCCTGGCGCGGCCGGCGGATGTCGAAGGTATTCGGGTCGGTCCAGCGGCTCTCGTCGCGGTTGGCCGATCCCATGCACATGTCGATCTGCGCGTCGGCCGGGATTGTCTTGCCGCCGATCTCGACCTCTTCGGTCGTGGTCCGCATGACCATGGTCAGCGGGGTTTCATAGCGCAGGCCCTCCTCGATCGCCATCGGGATCAGCGATCGGTCCCGGTAGACGAGCGCCAGCTGCTCCGGGTGGGTCAGCAACAAGTAGAGCAGGTTGCCCGACGAGCGGTAGGTGGTCTCCAGCCCGGCAGGCAGCAGCAGCCGCAGGAACGCGATGATGGCCTCGTCGGAAAGCTTCTCGCCGTCGATCTCGGCGGCCACCAGGTCCCCGATGATGTCATCGGTGCGTTTGCGCCGCCGCTGCTCGACCTGATCGAGGAAGTAGCCGTGCAACTCCGCTGCGGCGTTGAGCCCGGCCACGATGTCGGTCGGGATGGAGATGAGGTCGAGGGACAACCGCCGGAAGAGGTCGAGGTCCTCAGGGGGCAGGCCGAGGAGCGTGGAGATGATCCGGGTGGGGAACTCGAACGTCACCGCCTTGACGAGGTCCGCCTGGCCGTCGTTCTTGATTTCGTCGACCAGTTGGTCGCATACCGGCCCGATGACCGACGGTTCCCAGCGTTCCAGCGCGGTGGCGCGGAAGGCCTTGGCCACCAGGTTGCGGTGGTCGTGGTGTTCCTTGCCGCCCATCGCCAGGATGGTGTGGCCCATCACCAAACCGATCGTCTCGTCGTACTTGTGGGAGCTGAAGATCCGGTCATCGCGGAAGGCCTGAAACAGGGGGTCGTAACCGAACAGCACCCACTCGTCTTTCGGTCGCAGCTCTTCCGGCATCTGCGAGTGGTCGGCCAGGGCGCCGTGCCAAACCGGGTCCGTATGCCTCATGTACTCGAAGAACGGGTACGGGCTGGTTTCACCGGTGAAGTCGAGCGTGACGGGCTGGTTGGCGGGGTCGGTGCTGAGCGTCATTCAGCGCTCCTCCTGAGCAGCCGGTAAGCGGATTGGTACGCTGGGAATTTAGCTATCATAGTATAAATAGCAAGTAAGCCCAACGGGCTTGTCGTGGTTACCGTAACGGGCACAGTATTGATGCTGCGTGGCGTCGAAGGCGGTGATGCAAATGCCGGAGCGACGATTCGTGTGCGCACTGGACGACCTGCCGCCCGGCCAGATGAAGCTGGTCGACGTCGGCAAGTTCGGCGTCGGCGTGTACAACGTGCGGGGCGAGCTGTACGCGATCGTCAATTACTGCTCGCACGAGGGCGCCCCGCTTTGCCTGGGTCTGATCGGTGGCACCAATGAGTTCGCCCCGGACGAACCCGGCGGCCTGCGCCGTGTCCGCGACGGTCAAATTGTCCGATGCCCTTGGCACAACTGGGAATTCGACATCACCACCGGACAAAACCTCGCCGATCCGACGCGCCGCGTCCGTACCTACCCGGTTGACGTCACCGACGGGGAGGTGTTCTTGACCGCATGAGCCCCATGATCATCGACGCCAACGTGCAACCGCATTTCCGCTACAACGCGGAGATACGGCGCTATCTACCTGCCGCTCACCAGTTGCGGTCGATTCCCGACGTCGAACAGCAGTGGTACCAAGCGCCCGGCGGCGACTACCGGCAAGACCTCTACGGTGACCACTACCCGGGATCGGATCCCGAGACCGTCAGCCGGCACCTCTTCGAACGCGGTGTCGAGTACGCCATCCTCAACCCGCTGACCCGGGGCAACATCGCCGACTACCTGCTCAACAGCCGCATCTGTGCTGCGGTCAACGATTGGCTGCTCGACCGCTGGCTCGAGCCCGACCCCGCGGATCGGTTCCGGGGCACCATCCGCGTCAACCCGGAAGACCCCAGGGGCGCCGTCGCGGAGATCGAGCGGTTGGCCGACCACCCCAAGCTGGTACAGGTCGGCGTCCCGATGCAGTCGCGCGAACCGTACGGCAAACCGATGTTCGAGCCGATCTGGGAGGCCGCCGCCGCCCATGGGCTGCCGGTGGCGGTGCACATCAACGGCGGCAACGGCGTCGACTATCCGCCCACCTTCGCCGGACACGCCCACACCTATCCGGGCTATGCGGCGTTCATGCCGCTGAACTACTTCGTGCACCTGGCCACCCTCATCGTCGAGGGCGTGTTCGGCAGGCATCCCGGCCTCAAGTTCGTCTTCGCCGACGGCGGCTACGACATCCTCACCCCGTTGATCTGGCGGCTCGACACCTTCTGGGTTTCGATGCGGGATCAGACCCCGTGGGTGGACCGCTACCCGAGCGAATACCTGCCCTGCCACGTTCGGTTCTGCTCCTCGGCGTTCGACGGGCCGACCGATGCCACCGACACGCAGCGCTGGATTGAATTCACCGGGAAGTCCGACCTGCTGATGTATGGGTCGGCCTACCCCCACTGGTCCACCTCGCCACCCGAGAGCGTTGCCGACGGCCTCGACGCCGCGCAGCGAGACAAGGTGCTGTGGCGCAACGCCAGCGAGCTCTACGGATTGAAGGAGCGTGTCCGATGACGACGATCG
>NZ_LZJB01000579.1:0-20305 GCF_001666895.1 Mycobacterium sp. E3298 | reverse complement strand
CTCGCCGGTGATCCGGAAGGCGGTCGGCATGTTGTACGTCGCCCCCCCACCACCCCCATCGAAGAACTCCTGACCACCATCTACACCGAAGTCCTCGGCCTCGACCGCATCAGCATCGACGACTCCTTCTTCGACCTCGGCGGCGACAGCATCCTGTCGATGCAGGTGGTCGCCCGCGCCCGCGCCGCGGGGCTGGCCTGCCGTGCCCGCGACATCTTCGTCGAGCAGACCGTGGCCCGCCTGGCCCGCATCCCCGGGATCACCGAGGCCCGCGAACAACTCGTCGACGAAGGCATCGGGCCGATCACACCTACCCCGATCATGCACTGGCTGTTCGACATTGACGGCCCGATCGATGAGTTCAACCAAACCATGGCGCTCCAGGTCCCGACCGGGGCCACCCACGCCGACCTGCTCGCCATCCTGCAGGCGCTGCTCGACCACCACCCCATGCTCAGACTGCGTGCCGACACCAACGCGCGGTCGTTGACCGTTCCCGGACCCGGCGCGGTCGGTGCCGGTGAGTGCCTACACACCGTCGAGGCGCTCACCGATCAGGTGCTGGGTGTTGGTGTAGTCGGGGGTGGGTAGGGCGCGGGTGTCGAGTTTGCCGTTGAGGGTGATGGGCAGGGTGTCGAGGGCGATGATGGCGGCGGGGATCATGTAGCTGGGCAGTTGTTGGGCCAGGGTGGCGCGTAGCTGGGTGGGGTCGGCGGTGCCGGTGATGTAGGCGGTGAGGCGTTTGTCGCCGGGGCGGTCTTCGCGCACGATGACCGCGGCGTGTTCGACCCCCTCGAGTGCGGCCAGGGCGGCGTGGATTTCGCCCAATTCGATGCGGTAGCCGCGGATTTTGACTTGATCGTCGGCGCGGCCGTGGTAGTCCAGTTGCCCGTCAGGGCGCCAGCACACCAGGTCCCCGCTGCGATACATCCGGGTTCCCGGCGGCCCGTAGGGGCAGGCCACGAACCGGGCCGCGGTCAATGCCGCCCGGTGCAGATAGCCCAGGCCGACGCCGCGGCCGGCGATATAGAGTTCACCGACCACCCCGGGGGGCACCGGGCGGCACCACGGGTCGAGCACGAACAGCGCCGCCCCGGGCACCGGCAGCCCGATGGGCACCGGGCCCGAGCCCGCGGTCAGTGGGGCGCTGATGGTGGCGTAGACGGTGGTTTCGGTGGGGCCGTAACCGTTGACCATCACCCGCCCGGGCGCCCAGCATGCGAGGACCTCGGGGGGACAGGCCTCCCCGGCGGCCATCAACGCCACCTGATCCAGTCCGGTCGGCGACAGCGCGGCCAGCGCCGAGGGGGTGTGGCTCAAGACGGTCACGCCTTCGCTGATCAGCAGTGCGTGCAGCTCGTCGGGGGAGCGGGTCAGCTCCTCGGGCACCACCACCAACCGCCCACCAGAAAGCAGGGCACCCCAGATCTCCCACACCGAGAAGTCGAACGCATACGAATGGCATTGGGCCCACACCTGCTCGCACCCCAACCCGATACCCACCTGCAGGCCGTCGAACAAGCGGGTCACATTGGCATGGGTGACCGCCACCCCTTTGGGCACCCCGGTCGTGCCCGAGGTGTAAATGAGGTGCGCCACGTCATCGGGTGCCGGGGCGGGCAGACCGGTGCTGGGCTGGGCAGCAATCCGCGCGTCGTCGAGGGCGACGACGACCACACCGCGCCCCTCCAGCCGGGGGCGCAGTGCGGTGGTGCTCAGCACGGCCACCGGGTTGGCGTCGGCCAGCACGAACCCGACCCGCTCATCCGGCAGCGCGGGGTCGATGGGCAGGTAGGCCGCCCCGGTCTTGAGCACCGCCAAGATCGCGATGATGGCCTCACCCGAGCGCGCCAGCACCACCCCCACGCACTGCCCGCGACCAGCCCCCAACCCAATCAGCAGACGCGCCAACCGGTTCGACGCCTCATCGATCTCGCTATACGTCCACGACCGCCCCCCACAACGCACCGCCACCGACCCCGGGGCGCGCGCCACCTGCCGGGCGAACAGCACCGGGATCGACACCGCGCTCACCGACTCGCCCAACACCGCCCGATGCCCCCACTCACCCACCCGCGCGAGCTCACCGGCATCAAGCACACCAATCGAGGACAACCGCGCCTGGGCATCCGCCGTCATCGCCACCAACACCCGCTGGAACCGTTTGATCAGTGCTCGAACGATTTTGGTGTCGAACACGTCGGTGTCGTATTCGACGCGCACGCCCAGTTCGGACCCGGGCGTGGCCTGCATGGTCAGGGGGTAGTGATTGGATTCGCGGCTGGTGAACTCGGTGATGGCGAGCCCGTCGGCGCCGGCCAGCGCGGCGGTGTCGACGGGGTAGTTTTCGTAGACGAACAGGGTGTCGAAGAGTTGGTCGTGGCCGGTGATGCGGTGAATCTCGTTGAGCGCCAGGTGTTGATGGTCGAGGGTGTGGTTGTGGGTGTCGTGCAGTTGGTGGAGCAGGTCGGCGGTGGTCGTGGTGGTGGTGATGTGCGCGCGCACCGGCACGGTGTTGATCAGCAGGCCGACCATGCGGTCGGCTCCCGGTATCTCGACGGGCCGTCCCGAGACCGCGGTGCCGAAGACCACGTCATGGTGGCCGGTCAGTCCCATCAACAGTTGCGCCCACGCCGCCTGCAGCACGGTGTTGACCGTGGTGTGATTCGAGCGCGCCAACTCAGCGACTGACTGGGTGATTGCCGCGGGCAGCCGGTCGGCCTCAACGGCCCGCGTTCCCAATGTCAACCGGCCCGGCGGACCGACGAGGGTGGGGGCGTCAAGGCCGGCGAGCGCTTGGGCCCAGGCGTCGCGGGCGGCGTCGAGGTCGCGCTCGGCCAGCCAGCTGACGAACCGGCGATAGGGTGTCGCGGCCGGCAGTTGCCGGCCTTGGTAGCAGGCGAAGATCTCGTGCAGCAGGATCGGTAGCGACCACCCGTCGAGCACGATGTGATGATTGGTGAGCACGATGCGGTGCCGCTCGTGGGCGGTGCGGATCAACGCCACCCGGAAGGCCGGCTGGCCATTGGGGTTGCACACCGCGGCGCGTTCGGCGGCACACAAACGCGCGAGTTGATCTTCCGCGTCGGTTTCGAATATGACTGATTGCCAAGGTATTTCAGGCACAGCCGGAACGACTTGCACCGGTTGGTCGAATTGTCGACAGAATCGGGCCGCGAGGTGGGGGTGGCGGCTGATGACGGTGCGGACGGCGTCGTGCAGCCGATCCGGGTCCAGCGGACCGGCCACCGAAATCTGCAGCTGGAGCGCGTAGACGTCGTCCGACTCGTGCGTGGTGGCGTGGAAGAGCAGTCCTTCTTGGAGTGCGGTGAGCGGCAGGATGTCGGCGGTGTCGTAGTGGTTTTGGAGGTCGTCGATTTGGTGTTGGGTGAGCCGGGCGGGGGTGATGTCGGAGGGGGTCAGCCCGCCGCCGCCGTGCTGGACGTGGGTGCAGATTCCGGTCAGGGCGTCGAACCACAACTGGCTGAGCCGGGCGATGTGGGTGTCGTCGAGAACGGACGTGGCCCAGGTCCAGGTGGCGTTGAGCTGAGGGCCGGTGTCGGTGTCGATGGTGGCGGCGTTGAGCTCGGCCGTGTGCGACAGCGGCATCGGCGCCGTGCTGGCCACGGCTATGGCCGACAAGCCGTCCTCGCTGATCAGCCAAAGCTCATCGATGGCCCCGGGCGCGGTCGCACTGAGCCGTCCTAGGTAGTTGAATCCGATGGTGGGGTCGGGTGCGGTTAGGGCGGTGTCCGGGTTGAGGTAGCGCAGCAGTCCGTAGGTCAGGGGGTGGGGCGCGGCGCGCAGTTGTTCCTTGGCGCCCTTGACGATCGGGCCCAGTGCGGGGTCGCCCGCTGCTATATGGTCCCAGCGCAGCCCACCGACGTTCAGTGCGACGGGGTATTTGGTGGTGAACCAGCCCACGGTGCGTGACAGATCCACCGCGTCGGCCAGGTCGTCGTGGCGGCCGTGGCCTTCGACGTCAATGCCCACGGTTTGGCCGGTGGAGCCGAGGAATTCGGTCCAGGCCAGGGCGTAGGCGATCAGCAGGATTTCGTGGATGCCGGTGTGGAAGGCCGCGGGTACGTCGGTGAGCAACACCCGGGTGGTCTCGGTGTCCAGGGTGGCGGTGAGGTGCCCGGCGCTGGTGTAGGTGTCGCCGGGCTGCGGTGGGGGCAGCGCGGCCGCGGTCGCCGCGACGTGGTTCCAGGTGTCGGCCTGCGAGACGACGGCCGGGGTGTGGGCGTGCTCGTCGAGCAACGCGGCCCACCGCTGGAATGAGGTGCCGATTTGGGGCAGGGTGATCGGCTGGCCGTGGTGGTGCTGGGCCCACGCGATGTTGGTGTCCTCCAACAGGATCCGCCATGACACCGCATCGACGGCCAGATGGTGAACGATCAGCACCAGCTGGCCGGTAGTGGAGACCCACAACGCGCTGAGCATCACGCCACCGCCGGGGTCGAGCCGGGACCTCGCCTGGGCGAGGACATCATCGGTCAGCGCGTCGACGGTGTGCAGGCACTGAGCGCCGTCGACCGCCCCGGGTCCGGGAACGGTCAGCGACCGCCCACTCGTATCGGCCCGCGCCCGCAGCATAGGGTGGCGGTCGAGCAGTGCTTGCAGGATGACGAGCGCGTCGTCGTGGGTCGCTTCGGTCGGTGCCTGCAGCACCATGGATTGGTTGAACTGGTCGATCGGGCCGTCAATGTCGAACAGCCAGTGCATGATTGGCGTGGGCTTGACGGACCCGATCCCGTCGTCGGTGGTCCGTTGATGGCCGTCGGTGATGCCAGGGATGCGGGCCAGCCGCGCCACGGTCTGCTCGACGAAGATGTCACGGGGGCGGCAGGCCAACCCGGCCGCGCGGGCCCTGGCGACTACTTGCATCGACAGGATGCTGTCGCCGCCGAGGTCGAAGAAGGAGTCGTCGACGCCGACGCGCTCGACCCCGAGGATCTCGGCGTAGATGGCGGCCAGGACTTCTTCGACGGGGTTGGTCGGGGCGCGGTAGCGATCGACATCCACGTAGTCGGGGGCGGGCAGGGCGCGGGTGTCGAGCTTGCCGTTGACCGTGATCGGCAGGGTGTCCACCACGACGATCGCGGTGGGCACCATGAAGCCGGGCAGCCGCTCGGCCAGCGCGGCGCGCGCCGCAGCGGGATCGGCGGTGCCGGTGATGTAACCGACTAGCCGCCGGTCACCGGGACGGTCCTCACGGGCGATCACCGCAACCTGTCCGACGTCTGGGAGTTCGCCCAGGGCCGCGCGGATCTCGCCGAGTTCGATGCGGTACCCGCGAATCTTCACCTGTTCGTCGGCGCGCCCCAGGTAGTCCAGTTGCCCGTCGGGTCGCCAGCGCACCAAGTCCCCACTGCGATACATCCGGGTGCCGGGCGGGCTGTAGGGGCAGGCCACAAACCGGGCCGCGCTCAGCCCGGGCCGGCGCCAATAGCCGATCCCGACGCCGCGGCCGGCGACATAGAGTTCGCCAACGACGCCGGGCGGGACGGGACGCAGCCAGGGGTCGAGGACGAACAGCGCCGCGCCGGGCACCGGTAGGCCGATGGGGACCGCGGCCGAACCGGGCGCCAGCGGGGCGCTGATGGTGGCATAGACCGTGGTTTCGGTGGGGCCGTAGCCGTTGACCATCACCCGCCCGGGCGCCCAGCGCTCGACGATCTCGGCTGGGCAGGCCTCTCCGGCGGCCACGAGCGCCAACGGCTGTAGCCCGGCGGGGGAGAGCATTGCCACCGCTGACGGGGTCTGACTCAAGACGGTGACGTGTTCGGAGATCAGCAGGGCGCGCAGCTCGTCGGGGGAGCGGGTCACCTCCTCGGGCACCACCACCAACCGCCCGCCGTGCGCCAACGCACCCCAGATCTCCCACACCGAAAAGTCGAACGCATACGAATGGCACTGCGTCCACACCTGCTTGGGCTCCAGCTCGAAACCCACCTCCAGTGCGTCGAACAGGCGGGTGACGTTGTGGTGCGTGACCGCAACCCCTTTGGGCACCCCGGTAGTGCCCGATGTGTAAATGATGTGCGCGACATTGTCGGCTGCCGGTGCCGGCAAATCCGTACTCGGCTGGGCGTCAATCCGCGGGTCGTCGACGTTGACGACGATGAAGGCGTGCCCGTTCAGCCGTGGGCGCAACGCTGTGGTGGTGAGCGCGGCCACCGGCCTGGAGTCGGCCAGCAGGAAGTCGATCCGCTCGTCGGGCAGCGCCGGGTCGATCGGCAGGTACGCCGCGCCGGTCTTGAGCACCGCCAAGATCGCCACAATGGCCGCACCGGAACGCGGGAGGACCAGTCCCACGCATTCACCCGGGCCGGCACCGTAACCAATCAGCAGATGAGCCAGCCGGTTTGACGCACCATCGACCTCGCGGTAGGTCCAGGACTGTTCCCCGAACCGCAGCGCCACCGCTTCCGGGGCCCGCAGCACCTGCTCGGCGAACAGCGCCGGAATCGACACCGCCGCCGCGGCCTGCTCCAACACCGGCCACCGGCCCATCTCGCCCAGACGGGTGAGCTCACCGGCCTGGAGCACATCGAGCGACGACAACCGCACACCCGGATCAGCGGTCATCGCCACCAACACCCGCTCCAACCGCTCCACCACCGCGGCGACCGTGCCGGCGTCGAACACGTCGGTGCGGAACTCCACCGCACCCGAAATCCCAGCCGGCTCACCCTCATCGGTGAAGCGCTCAGCCACGTTGAACGTCAAATCCATCCGGGCGGTATGGGTGGTGATCGGCACCTGGGACACCTGTAAATCCCCCAACGCCAACCCCGGATCAGCGCCGGTGCCCGGCAGGTTCTGCCAGGCCACCATCACCTGCACCAGCGGATGATGAGCCAGCGACCGCGCCGGGTTGAGCCGCTCAACCAGCACCTCGAACGGCACGTCTTGGTGGTCATAGGCGGCGAGGCTTTGCCTCCGCACCTGGCCGAGCAACTCATTGACGGTCGTATCACCCGCGACGTCGACGCGCAGTACCAGTGTGTTGACGAAGAACCCCACCAGGCCCTCGAGCGCGGGGTCGCGTCGCCCTGCGATCGGAAAACCCACCGGCACATCCGAAGTCGCGCTCAGCCGCGACAACAACACCGCTAACGCGGCCTGAACCACCATGAAACTCGTCGCGTTGCACTCCCGGGCCAGCGCACGCACCCGCTGCTGTAACTCCGCCGGCCACTCCACCGGCACCGTCGCCCCACGCAGATCGGCCACCGCCGGATAAGGCCGATCTGTGGGCAACTCCAACCGCTCCGGCATCCCCGCCAGCGCATCCTCCCAATACGCCAACTGCGCGGCAAAGCGACTGTCGCCATCATCGAGATCACCCAACTGCGCGCGCTGCCACACCGCGTAATCCGCATATTGCACTGGCAATTCGGCCCAGTCAGGGGCTTCGCCGCTGCACCGGCTGGCATACGCGACATTCAGGTCACCCACGAGCGGGGTGATCGACCAGCCATCCGCGGCGATGTGGTGCACCACACCCACCAGCACGTGGTCGTCGCCGCCGACGCGGAAAAGCTGCACTCGGAAAGGAATCTCGGCCCTCAAGTCGAACGTGCGCCGCGCCACGGCGTCGATGGCCTCATGAAGCGCGCCCGGGGACCACCCGGCGGCGTCGGTGACGTCCACAACGCCGGCGCAGTTACGCGGCAGCACGCGCTGGAAGGGCACCCCGTCGACGTCGGGGAACACCGTGCGCAGCGATTCGTGCCGGCCTATGACGTCGTCCACGGCCACCCGCAACGCAGTCAGATCCAGCGTTCCCCGCAAACGCAACGCCACCGCCAGGTTGTAAACCGCTGAAGGCCCGTGCAATTGGTCGAGAAACCAGAGCCGACTCTGGGCGAAGGACAGCGGAATGACTTCCGGCCGTTGGACGGCCAGAAGAGGCTGAAGGCGGCTGTCATCGCCACCGATGTGTGCGGCCAGTTGCGCGACCGTTGGCGCGTCGAACAGAGTCTGCATTGACAGGTCGGTGGCCAGGTCGGAGCCGATCGCCGCGATCACGCGCATCGCGGAAACCGAGTCGCCGCCGAGGTCGAAGAAAGAGTCGTCGACTCCGACCCGGTCGATGCCGAGAACGCGGGCATAGATGCCGGCGAGGATGTCCTGGGTGGGATCCTTCGGAGCGCGGTACCGCTGACCGTTGGTGTACTCCGGCGCCGGGAGGGCTCGGGTGTCGAGTTTGCCGTTGACCGTCAGCGGCAGCGTTTGCAAGACGACGATGGCCGACGGAACCATGTATCCGGGCAGCCGCCGGGCCAGTGCCTCCCGTGCCACAGCGGGATCGACTGCTCCGGTGGCCGTTTCGGTGAGGTAGCCGACGAGCCGCCGGTCACCGGGCCGGTCCTCTCGGGCGATCACCGCGGCCTGTCCGACGCCCGGGAGTTCGCTCAAGGCGGAGCGGATTTCGCCGAGTTCGATGCGATACCCGCGAATCTTCACCTGTTCGTCGGCGCGGCCGAGGTAGTCGAGTTGGCCGTCCGGCCGCCAGCGCACCAGGTCCCCGGTGCGATACATGCGGGTTCCGGGCGGGCCGAATGGACAGGCCACGAAGCGCGAAGCGGACAGTCCGGCCCGGCGCCAGTAGCCCACCCCGACGCCGCGGCCGGCGATATACAGCTCGCCGACCACCTTGGGCATCACGGGACACAGCAACTCGTCGAGGACGAAGAACGCGGCTCCCGTGATCGGGGACCCGATGGGTGGCGAACCCGATCCCGGCAGCAGTGGAGCACTCTTGGACGCCCACATCGTGGTTTCCGTCGGGCCGTAGACGTTGGTCATCACCCGTCCGGGCGCCCAGGCATCCACCAGCGCCGGAGGACAGGCTTCGGCGCCGATGACCAACGCCGTGGATTCCAGTCCCTCGGGGGACAGGGTGCTCACTGCCGACGGGGTCTGCGTCAGCACGCGGACGCGCTCTTTTGTCAGTAGGTTGTGGAATTCGCCGGGTGATCGAGCCACCGACTCGGGCACCACCACCAGACGCCCGCCGAACAGCAACGCAGCCCAGATCTCCCACACCGAGAAGTCGAACGCGTAGGAATGGAACTGCGTCCACACCTGGTCCGGGCCCAGTCGAATACCGATGTCGAGCGCGTCGAAAAGCTGGGTGACGTTGTCATGCGTGACCGCAACGCCTTTCGGCACCCCGGTGGTGCCTGAGGTGTACACGATGTGGGCTATGTCATTGGGCGCGGGGAGGGGTAAGGCGGTGTCGGGTTGAGCGTCGATGCGAGCGTCGGCGGTATCGATGACAGTCAGGCCGCATCCGTCCAGTCGCGAACGCATCTCCGCGGTCGTCACGACGGCGATCGGGGTGGCGTCGGTGAGCATGAACTCGATGCGGGACCGCGGATGCATGGGGTCGATCGGCAGATACGCCGCCCCGGTTTTGAGCACCGCCAGGATCGCCGTTATCGCCTCGGCGCACCGGGGGAACAGCAGTGCGACACACACGCCCGGTCGCGCGCCGTGCTCGATCAGCAGATGTGCCAACTGATTAGCGGCCTCGTCGAGCTCGCGGTAGGTCATCGAGCGGCCTTCGAAGGTCACGGCCAGCGCCTCGGGGGTCCGCGACACCTGGGCGGAGAAGAGCGCCGGAACCGATAGCGGCACCGCGGGCCGGGTCAATGCGGCGCGGTTGCTCCAGTCGTCCAGGCGCGCGTGTTCCGTCTCGTTGAGCAGATCGATGGACAACAATCTCCGCGTCGGATTGGTGGTCAACGTTGTCCCCCTAGGTCGGTGGTCATGGCCACCAACGCGCGCTGGAAGCGGTCGATCAGTGATTCGATGGTCTCGGCGTCGAACACGTGGCTGTCGTATTCGACGCGAAGAAGCAATTCGCGGTCGGGGCGGGCCTGCATTGTCAGCGGGTAATGACTAGATTCGGTACCGGTCAAGTCGGTGATCGCCAGCCCGTTGGTGTGCGACAGCGCCGTGGTGTCGATCGGGTAGTTCTCGAACACGAACAACGTGTCGAAGAGCTGGTCGAGCCCGGTGATGCGGTGAATCTCCTTGAGCGCCAGATGTTGATGATCCAGGGTGCGCTCGTAAGCGGTGTGTAATTGCCCGAGCAGGTCTGCGACGGTGGTGGCCGGGGTGATGGTGGCTCGGACGGGGATGGTGTTGATCATCAGACCCACCATCGTTTCCGCGCCGACCACCTCGGTCGGCCTGCCCGAAACAGCCGCCCCGAATACGACGTCGCGCCGGCCCGTCATGGACATCAATACCTGTGCCCAGGCGCCCTGCAGCACCGTGTTGACGGTGGTGTGACAGGAGCGGGCCAGTTCGTTGACGGCCTGGGTGGTGCCCTCCGGCACGCGAGCCGACGCGAGGCCTCGGTTTCCCAGCGTCGGGGTGCCCGGCGGTGCGACCAGAGTCGGGGTGTGGAAACCGGTGAGCACCTCGCGCCAGGCCTGCTCCGCGGCGTCGAGGTCGCGCTTGGCGAGCCAGGTGACGAACCGGCGATATGGGACGGCCGCCGGTAGATGTTGGCCGTAATAGGTAGCGAAGATCTCTTGCAGGAGCACGGGCAGCGACCAGCCGTCCAGCACGATGTGGTGATTGGTCAACACCACTCGGTACCGCTCCGGCGCGGTGCGGATCAACGCAACGCGAAACGCGGTCGAACCCTTCAGGTCACACACCGCCGCGCGCTCGGCGTCACATATGCGCTGTAACTGCCCGTCGGCATCGCAATCGAGTTCGACGTACTGCCAGGGCGTTTGGGTGTCGGCCGGGATGATCTGCACCGGCTGGTCGAATTGTGTGCAGAACCGGGCGGCGAGGTTGGGGTGGCGACTGACGACGGTGTCCACGGCGCCGCGGAGGCGATCCGCGTCGAGCGGGCCGGAGACGGTGATGTCGAGCTGCATCGAGTACAGGTCGCCGTCGCGGTTCTGGGCGGCCGCGTGGAACAGCAATCCTTGCTGGAGGGGAGTGAGCGGCAGTATGTCGGCGATCCGGAAATGCCGCTGGAGTTGGTCGATTTGGCGCTGGGTGAGACCGGCGGGGGCGATGTCCGAGGGGGTGAGTCCCCCGCCGCCGCGCTGGACGTGTGCGCAGATCCCGGTAAGAGCGTCGAACCACAGCTGATTGAGCCGGTCGACCTGCGCGTCATCGAGCGCCGAAGGCGCCCAGGTCCATTGGGCCTCCAGGTGGGGCCCGGCACCGGCGTCCACGGCGCCCGCGCTGAGTTCCAGGGTGTGCGCGAGTGGCATCGGCACCGCGCTGGCGAAGGTGGTGACCGCCAGACCGTCCTGGCTGGGCCGCCAGAGATCGCCGGACGCCTCGGTGCCGTGCAACCGTCCGAAGTAATTGAACCCGATCGCCGGATCCGGCCCACCCAATGCGACGTCGGCGTTGAGGTAGCGCAGGAGGCCATACGTGATGCCGTCGGGCAGGGCCCGCAGTCGTTCCTTTGCGCGCTTGACGAACGCCCCGACTGCGGCGTCACCGGCCACCAGTTGCGCCCAGCGCGGCCCGACGACCGGTAACGCCGCGGGGTATTTGGTGGTGAACCAGCCCACGGTGCGTGACAGCTCGACATCGGTGGTGAGGTCCTCGTAGCGACCATGTCCCTCGACGTCGATCGCGATCGACCCGCCCTCGTCGGCGCCCGAGAACTCACCCCACGCCAACGCGAGGGCGATCAACAGGATGTCCTGGACGCCGGTGTGAAACGCGGTGGGAACCTCGCCGAGCAGGAGGCGGGTGGTCTCGGTGTCGAGGGATGCCGTGAGGTGCCCGGCGCGGTCGTAGGTGTCAGTCTCGGGCTTGACCGGGGGCAGGGCGACTTGGGCGGGCAGCGACCGCTGCCACACTTCGGTCTGGTCGATGACTTCGCGCCGCTGCGCATGCTCGGCAAGGAGTGCCGCCCAGCGCTGGAAGGATGTGCCGCCCGCCGGCAGCGCGACCGGTTGGCCGCTCAGGCGCTGGGCCCAGCCGATGTTCAGGTCTTCCAGGAGGATTCGCCAGGACACGGCGTCCACGGCCAGGTGGTGGATGATCAGCACCAGCTGGCCGGTGGTCACCCAGACCGCGCTGAGCATTACGCCGGCAGAGGGGTTGAGCCGTGACCGGGCGATCGCCACCGCGTCTTCGGTCAACTCGTCGACGGCGAGCAGGCAGCTTTCGGCGTCCACCGCACCGGTCCCGGGCGCCGTCAACGACCACTCGCCGGCGTCGAAGTTGTCGACACGCAGCCGCAGCATCGGGTGGTGGTCGAGCAGGGCTTGCAGGAGCGCGACCAAGTCGGGCCGGGTGACGCCGTGGGGTGCCTCGATCATCATCGTCTGATTGAACTGATCGACGGGCCCGTCGATGTCCCACAGCCAGCGCATGATCGGGGTGGGTATTACTGGGCCGATGCCCGCGTCGAGCGGGCCGATGCCGTCGCTGATCTGGGCGACGCGGGCCAGCCGCGCCACCGTCTGTTCGACGAAGATGTCTCGCGGGCGGCAGATCACGCCGGCCGCGCGGGCCCGTGCGACCACCTGCATCGACGAGATGCTGTCGCCGCCAAGGTCGAAGAAGGCGTCATCCACTCCGACGCGATCGAGTCGCAGGACCTCGGCGAAGATGCCCGCCAGGATTTCCTCGATGGCATCGGACGGCGCACGATAACTTTCGGAGGCCTGGTAGTCGGGCGCGGGCAGGGCGCGGGTATCGAGTTTCCCGTTCACGGTGGTCGGCAGCGCATCGAGCACCACCACCCCGGCGGGCACCATGTAGCCAGGCAGCCGCTCCGCGAGTGCGGCGCGCGCGTCGATCGGATCGGCGGTTCCCGTGATGTAGGCGACCAGCCGCTTGTCGCCCGGATGGTCTTCGCGCGCGATGACCGCGGCACGCTCCACGCCGTCGAGTTGGCTTAGCGCGGCATGGATTTCGCCGAGCTCGATGCGGTACCCGCGGATCTTGACCTGCTCGTCGGCGCGTCCGAGGTAGTGCAGTTGGCCGTCGGCGCCCCAGCGGACCAGGTCCCCGGTGCGGTACATGCGTGCCCCATGGCCCCCGAACGGGCAGGCCACGAATCGTGACGCCGTCAGCCCCGCGCGGCGCAGATACCCGATGCCCACGCCGTGGCCGGCGACGTACAACTCACCGATCACCCCGGACGGCACCCGGCGCAACGACTCGTTGAGGACGAACAGCGCCGCTCCGGGTACCGGACTCCCGATGGGCACCACCCCGGATCCGGCCGTCAGCGGCGCGCTGATCGCGACGCACATCGTCGTCTCCGTCGGGCCGTAGGCGTTGATCATCACCCGCCCGGGCGCCCATTGATCGACCACGTCGGCCGGGCACGCCTCACCGACCACCACCATCGCCGCCGACTCCAAACCCTCGGGCGGCAACACGGCTGCGGCGGAGGGGGTTTGCGTGAGCACGTCGACCTGTTCGGCGACCAGCAGGTGGTGGAAGTCAGTCGGCGACGCGGCGATGTCCTCGGCGACCACCACCACGCGCCCACCTCGTAGGAGCGCACCGAAGATCTCCCACACCGAGACGTCGAAGGCCAGCGAATGACATTGCGGCCAGACGCCCGGATGCGGCAAACCGCCGTCCAGTGATGCCAGCAGCTGCGTCACGTTGTGATGAGTGATGGCAACGCATTTCGGTGTGCCGGTGGTTCCGGAGGTATAGATCAGATACGCGATGTCGCCGTGGCCGGGCGCGGGTGGTGCGGTCCTTGGGTGGTCACCGACCGCGCCATCGGTGACATCCAGCACCACCAGTCCGTGCCCGGCCAGCCGCGGCCGCAGGTCGGGGGTCGTGACGGCGGCGATCGGCGCGGCGTCGTCGAGCATGAACTCCATCCGGGAAGCCGGCACCGCCGGATCGATCGGTAGGTAGGCCGCTCCCGTCTTGAGCACCGCCAGCATCGCGGTGATGGCCTCGGCGCAACGGGAGAACAACAGCGCGATGCATTCGCCCGGGCCCGCGCCGTGCCCGATCAGCCGGTGCGCCAGTCGATTCGACGCGACGTCGAGTTCGCGGTAGGTCCAGGACCGCGTCCCGTCGGTGATCGCGATCGCATCGGGTGTCCTCGCCACATGGCCGGCGAACAAGACCGGAATCGACAGCGGTGTGGGGCCCGGCCGGTCCAACATCGCCCTGTTGGACGTGGCATCGAGGCTGGCGTGCTCCTCGGCGTCCAGCAGATCGATGGACGACAACCGGGCCTGAGGGTCGGCGGTCATCGCGCGCAGTAGCCGCTGGAACCGGCCGACAAGCGTGTTGATCGTCTCGGGCGCGAAAACATCCGTGCGGAATTCGACCGTTCCCCGAATGCCCGCCGGCGCACCGTCGTCGGACCAGTGTTCGGACAGCGAGAAGGTCAAATCCATGCGAGCGGTGTGGGTGTCGAGCGGCAATGGTGTGATCTCGAGGTCGCCCAACTCAAGCCCGGCGACGGGGTCGCTCGTATGGCCGGGCAGGTTCTGCCACGCCAACGCCACCTGGGCAAGCGGATGATGGCTCAGCGAGCGGGTCGGGTTGAGCCGCTCGACCAGCACCTCGAATGGCACATCCTGGTGCTCGAAGGCCAGCAGGCTGCGCCGCCGCACTTGGGCGAGCAATTCGGCGACGGTCGGGTCTCCCGCCGCATCCACCCGCAGCACCAAGGTGTTGACGAAGAAACCCACCAGGTCATCGAGCGCGGGATCACCGCGGCCGGCGATTGGGAATGCCACGGCCACATCGGAATTCGAGCTGAGCCGCGCCAGCAGAACCGCCAGGGCGGCTTGGACCACCATGAAGCTGGTCGCGTTGTGCCCGCGGGCCACCTCGGCGATGCGCTGCTGCAATTCGGCCGGCCAGTCCACGGACACGCTGTCGCCGCGCTGATCGGCCACCGAGGGATAGGGCCGATCCGTCGGGAGCTCCAAGCGTTCGGGCAAGCCCGCCAGGGCGTCTTCCCAATACTTGAGCTGCGCGGCGATCCGGCTGTCGGAATCGTCGAGCACACCGAACCGCGCCCGCTGCCACAACGTGTAGTCCACGTATTGCACTGGCAGTGGGGGCCAGTCGGGGCCGAGCCCCCGCCCTCGCGCCCGATAGGCCTCGCCGAGATCGCGGATCAACGGCGCCAGCGACCAACCGTCAAAGGCGATGTGGTGCACCACGCCGACCAACACGTGCTCGTCGGCGTCGACACGAAACAACTTCGCCCGCAGCGGAATCTCGGAATCCAAACCGAAGGGGTGGCGCGCCGTTTCATCGACGGCCTCGTCGAGCCTGGCCGGCACCCAATCGGTCGCGTCGATGACGTCCCAGCCGAAATCCGCCCGGTCGGCAGGGACGATGAGTTGCTGGGGCAGTCCATCGGGCGCGGGGAATATCGTGCGCAGGCTTTCATGCCGGGCGACCACATCTGCGAGCGCGTCGCGCAGCGAATCCGCATCGAGGGCTCCGCGCAGCTTCAGTGCCACGGCCACGTGGTAAACCCCTGAGGGGCCTTGCAACTGGTCGAGAACCCACAGCCGATTCTGGGTGAACGAGAGCGGAATCACCGCCGGGCGGTGCCCCGCGGTCAACGGCTCACGGTGGCGGGCCTCGCCGTCGACGAGTGGCGCCAATTGCGCGATCGTGGGTGCGTCGAACAACGCGTGCACAGCCAGGTCGGTGTCGAGACCGGTGTTGATGGCAGCGATCAACCGCATTGCCGACAGCGAATCCCCGCCCAAGTCGAAGAACGAATCGTCGACGCCCACCCGGTCGACACCCAGCACGTGGGCATAGGTGCCGGCCAGGATCTCCTCGACCGGGGAGGCCGGGGCGCGGTAGCGACCGCGGTCCTGGTAGTCCGGCGCGGGCAGGGCCCGGGTGTCGAGCTTGCCGTTGACCGTCAGCGGCAGTGCCCCCAACACCACGACGGCGGCCGGCACCATGTGGCCGGGCAGCCGTTCGGTGAGCGTGGCGCGCGCCGCGGCGGGATCGACTGTCGCGCTGATGCTTTCGACGACGTATCCGACCAGCCGTTTGTCGCCGGGCCGGTCTTCGCGGACGACGACGACGGCCTGATCGACGCCGCCGAGTGCGGTCAGGGCGGCCTGGATCTCCGTGAGCTCGATCCGATAGCCGCGGATCTTGACCTGCTCGTCGGCGCGCCCGAGGTAGTCGAGCTGCCCGTCGGTCCGCCAGCGCACCAGGTCGCCGGTACGGTACATCCGCGTGCCGGGGGCGCCGAACGGGCTGGCCACGAATCGAGCCGCGGTCAGGCCCGCCCGACCCAGGTAGCCGACGCCAACGCCGCGGCCGGCCACGTACAGTTCGCCGACCATGCCGGGTGGGAGCGGGCGCAGCCAGTCGTCCAGGACGAACAGTGCCGCGGTCGACACCGCAGCCCCGATCGGTACCGTCCCCAGACCTGCGGTCAACGGGGCGCTCAATGTGGCGTACACGGTGGTTTCGGTGGGGCCGTAGGCGTTGATCACCACGCGCCCGGGCGCCCACCGGTCCACCAGCTCGGCCGGACACGCCTCGCCGCCGAGCAGTAGCGCGACCGAATCCAGGCCGTCCTGGGGAAG
Organism: Mycobacterium sp. E3298; assembly: GCF_001666895.1. Classification (NCBI taxonomy): domain Bacteria; kingdom Bacillati; phylum Actinomycetota; class Actinomycetes; order Mycobacteriales; family Mycobacteriaceae; genus Mycobacterium; species Mycobacterium sp. E3298. Next base: position 3,737 of record NZ_LZJB01000579.1, on the reverse strand, counting down.
CGCCGCGGCCGCCGACGGCGTCTGGGTGAGCACGGTGATCTGTTCGGCGACGAGCAGGGCGTGGAAGTCTCTCGGTGAGGCCGTCACCCGCTCGGGCACCACCACCAGTCGCCCGCCGCCGAGTAAGGCCGCCCAGACCTCCCAGACGGAAAAGTCGAACGCGTACGAGTGACACTGCGTCCAAACCTGCTCGGCGGGTAGGTGGGCTGACGCCGACTCGACCAAGTGGGCCACGTTGCGATGGCTAATCGCAACGCCTTTCGGCACACCCGTGGTTCCCGAGGTGTAGATGACGTAGGCGATGTCGTCGGCTGCCGGCATAGCAAGCGCGGATCGGGGTTGGGCCATCATGCGGTCGTCGGTGATGTCGACGACGGCCAGTGGGCGCCCGGCCAGCCGTGGTCGCAGCCCGGTGGTGGTGACCGCGACGCTCGGCGCGGCGTCACTCAACATGAATTCGATCCGCTCGTCGGGCAGCGCCGGGTCGATCGCCAGGTATGCCGCCCCGGCCTTGAGCACCGCGAGCATGGCGATGACGGCCTCGGCGGACCGCTCGAGCAGCAGCGCCACGCATTGCCCGGGGCCGGCGCCGCAACCGGATATCGAGTCAGCCAACTGATTCGAGGCTTCGTCGAGATCTCGGTAAGTCAACGACCGGACCCCGTCGCGGATGGCTACGGCGTGCGGAGAGCGGACCACATGGCCGGCGAACAGTTCCGGAATCGTCACCGGTGCGGGTGCGGACCCGGTCAGCGCCGCCCGATTGCCCATGGCGTCGAGGCGGGCGCGCTCGTCGTCGTCGAGCGCGTCGGTCGCCGACAAGGGGAGCTGCGGATCGGCGATCATGGTCAGCAGGACCCGTTCCAGCCGATTGATCAGTGTGTCAACGGTTTCCGCATCGAACACGTGAGTGTCGTACTCGACACGGAAGCCGAGCTGGGCTCCGGGCGTGACCTGGACGGTCAGGGGGTAGTGATTGGATTCGTGGCCGGTGAACTCGGCGACGGTCAATCCGTCGACGGCGGCCAGCGCGGCGGTGTCGACGGGGTAGTTTTCGTAGACGAACATGGTGTCGAAGAGTTGGTCGTGGCCGGTGATGCGGTGAATCTCGTTGAGCGCCAGGTGTTGGTGGTCGAGGGTGTGGTTGTGGGTGTCGTGTAGTCGGTGGAGCAGCTCGGCGGTGGTCATGGTGGTGGTGATGTGCGCGCGCACCGGCACGGTGTTGATCAGCAGGCCGACCATGCGGTCGGCTCCCGGTATCTCGACGGGCCGTCCCGAGACGGCGGTGCCGAAGACCACGTCATGGTGGCCGGTCAGTCCCATCAACAGTTGCGCCCACGCCGCCTGCAGCACGGTGTTGACCGTGGTGTGATTCGAGCGCGCCAATTCGTTGAGCGCCAACGCGTCTTGCTCGGATATGGCCATCGAACTGGTGCTCTTGGGACCGGGCTTGAGCCGGCCCGGCGGTCCGACGAGGGTGGGGGCGTCAAGGCCGGCGAGCGCCTGGGCCCAGGCGTCGCGGGCGGCGTCGAGGTCGCGCTCGGCCAGCCAGGTGACGAACCGGCGATAGGGTGTCACGGCCGGCAGTCGCCGGCCTTGGTAGCAGGCGAAGATCTCGTGCAGCAGGATCGGTAGCGACCACCCGTCGAGCACGATGTGGTGGAACGTCAGCACAATTCGATGGAGGCTCTCTCCGGTGCGAAGCAGAGCAACCCGGAAGACGGGTCCGGCGGTGAGGTCACCGACCGCGGCCCGTTCGTCGGCGCAAATCCCTTGGATCCGATCATCGGCTTCGACGGCCTCGTATCGCCATACCGCCAAGGGGTGGGCCGGAATGATTTGCACCGGTTGGTCGAACTGCCGGCAGAACCGAGCGGCCAGGTTGGGGTGGCGCTCGACGACGGCGCGGACGGCGTCGTGCAGCCTGCGCGGGTCGAGTGGGCCGGCGACCGTGACGTCGAGTTGCATCGCGTACAGATCGCCGAGATCCCGAGCGGTGGTGGCGTGGAAGAGCAGTCCTTCTTGGAGTGCGGTGAGCGGCAGGATGTCGGCGGTGTCGTAGCGGTTTTGGAGGTCGTCGATTTGGTGTTGGGTGAGCCGGGCGGGGGTGATGTCGGAGGGGGTCAGGCCGCCGCCGCCGTGCTGGACGTGGGTGCAGATTCCGGTCAGGGCGTCGAACCACAACTGGCTGAGCCGGGCGATGTGGGTGTCGTCGAGAACGGACGTGGCCCAGGTCCAGGTGGCGTTGAGCTGAGGGCCGGTGTCGGTGTCGATGGTGGCGGCGTTGAGCTCGGCCGTGTGCGACAGCGAGATCGGCAACGCGGCGGCATCGCCGGCGACCACCAGGCTGTCCGGGCTGATCCGCCACAGGTCCTCGGGAATGTCCTGTCCGCCAAGACGTCCCAAGTAGTTGAATCCGATGGTGGGTTCGGGTTCGGTGAGGTTGGTGGTGAGGTAGCGCAGCAGTCCGTAGGTGGCGGGGTGGGGCAGGGCGCGTAATTGTTCTTTGGCGGCCTTGATGATCGGGCCCAGTGCCGGGTCTCCGGTGACGACACGGTGCCAGCCCGGTCCGGCGACGGTGAGCGTGGCGGGGTATTTGGTGGTGAACCAGCCCACGGTGCGTGAGAGGTCGAGGTCGGGGGCCAGGTCGTTGTGGCGGCCGTGGCTTTCGACGTCGATGCAGACGGGGTGTTCGCCCCGTCCGAGGAATTCGGTCCAGGCCAGCGCGTAGGCGATCAGCAGGATGTCGTGGATGCCGGTGTGGAAGGCTGCGGGGACGTCGGAGAGCAACACCCGGGTGGTCTCGGTGTCCAGGGTGGCGGTGAGGTGCCCGGCGCTGGCGTAGGTGTCGCCGGGCTGCGGTGGGGGGAGCGCGGCCGCGGTCGCCGCGACGTGGTTCCAGGTGTCGGCCTGTGCGATGACCGCCGCGGTGTGGGCGTGATCGTCCAGAAACGCGGCCCAGCGCTGAAACGAGGTCCCGCCGGGGGGCAGGGCGATCGGCTGGCCGCCGCGGTGCTGGGCCCAGGCGATGTTGGCGTCCTCCAACAGGATCCGCCACGACACCGCATCCACGACCAGATGGTGGACGATCAACACCAACTGGCCGGTGGTGCTCACCCACAACCCACTCACCATCGCCCCGGCGGCGGGATTTAGCCGAGACAGGGCCTGGGCCAGCACCTGATCGGTGAGCGCCTCGACGGTGTGTAGGCACTCACCGGCACCGACCGCGCCGGGTCCGGGAACGGTCAACGACCGCGCGTTGGTGTCGGCACGCAGTCTGAGCATGGGGTGGTGGTCGAGCAGCGCCTGCAGGATGGCGAGCAGGTCGGCGTGGGTGGCCCCGGTCGGGACCTGGAGCGCCATGGTTTGGTTGAACTCATCGATCGGGCCGTCAATGTCGAACAGCCAGTGCATGATCGGGGTAGGTGTGATCGGCCCGATGCCTTCGTCGACGAGTTGTTCGCGGGCCTCGGTGATCCCGGGGATGCGGGCCAGGCGGGCCACGGTCTGCTCGACGAAGATGTCGCGGGCACGGCAGGCCAGCCCCGCGGCGCGGGCGCGGGCGACCACCTGCATCGACAGGATGCTGTCGCCGCCGAGGTCGAAGAAGGAGTCGTCGATGCTGATGCGGTCGAGGCCGAGGACTTCGGTGTAGATGGTGGTCAGGAGTTCTTCGATGGGGGTGGTGGGGGGGCGCGACCAGCACGACGACAGCCTTCCGGATCACCGGCGAG
>NZ_LZJB01000578.1:0-4861 GCF_001666895.1 Mycobacterium sp. E3298 | reverse complement strand
CCGCGTCGTCAATGCGATTGACTGGGTATGCCGCGCGCCGCAGGGGCTCATCGGCGTGGAGGACATCCCGCTGTCCGCCACGATGCGCGGCGTGATGTGGGACGAGCGGTAGGGCCTAGAGCGGCCAGCTGTTCGGCCCGATCTCATAGCGCAGCGCGGCGGCCGGAGGCAACGACTGTCGTTCGTTGACCGAAATCGCATCGACGACGAGTGCGACGTAGCGTCGCCAGCCGTCGCTACCCGCATCCATCGTCGACAGCACGCTGAAGAGCATCGCGATCAGGCGGGGTAGGTCGTCGCTGACCAGGTCGGCGCGGATGCTGCCGGCTCGCTGACCCTCGAGGGCCAGCTCGGCGAGCGCGACGTTGAGCGAAACCGAGATGTCGGACGTGAGCGCCCCGGCCCGGCGCGCAGCGGTCAGCAGGTTGTGTTCGCGGGCCCCCAACGAGATTGCCGCTTCGATCAGTTGGGTGAGACCGCGCAGCGCGTCATCGGCACGCCGGACGGTCTCGATCACCGGCGTGAGATCCTCCGCGATGCTCTGATCCAGGGCGGCCCGCACCAGGTCGGCCTTCGTCGGGAACCTGCGGTAGAGGGTTCGCTCACCGACGCCGGCGCGCCGGGCGACGGCCTCCACGGGCGCATCCGGCCCCAGCTCGCCATAGACGTCTCGTGCCGCGCGCAGAATGCGCTCGACGTTGCGCGCCGCGTCCGCCCGCAACGGTCGATCCTCAACCGCGGTCATCCCGACAGCCTAACTGACGGTTGACTGCCAACTAGCCTGGCTTTACGCTCTAACAACTGGCAGATAGCTGACACTTAATCAGAAACACGGTTCATGGCAATATCTTTCGATGCGTCGGATCCCTGCTCCGACGCGAATCTTCCTGTGCTGCCCGCCCCGCGGCCGGCGCATTGCCCGCTCGCAGCTCCGCCCGAGTTCGACGAATGGCGCAAACAGCCCGGCCTGCGGCGGGCGATGTTCCAGGGCAGCCCGGTTTGGGTGGTCAGCCGCTACCACGACATCAGGGCGGCGCTGGTCGATCCGCGCTTATCCGCGAAGACCATTCCGGACTCCATCCTGCCGACGGACGCCGACAACAAGGTCGCGGTGATGTTCGCACGGATCGACGACCCCGAGCATCATCGGTTGCGGCGCATGATGACGAGCAACTTCACCTTTCGGCGTTGCGAAGCGATGCGGCCGCACATCCAGGAATGGGTCGACCACTATCTCGGCCAGATGATCGAGCACGGCGCACCCGCCGATCTGGTGCGCGAATTCGCCTTGCCGGTGCCGTCGATGGTGATCGCACTGCTGCTGGGGGTGCCGCCCGAAGACCTCGAACTCTTCCAGCACAACACCACCAAGGGGCTTGACCAGAAATCGACCGACGAGGAAAAGGGCCAGGCGTTCGGGGCCATGTACGCCTACATCGAGGAGTTGGTGCAACGCAAGGCGCGCGAACCCGGCGACGACTTGATCAGCCGCCTGCTCACCGAATACGTCGCGACGGGCCAACTCGATCACACCACCACGGCCATGAACAGCGTGATCATGATGCAGGCCGGCCACGAAACCACCGCCAACATGATCTCGCTGGGAACGGTTGCGCTGCTGGAACATCCCGACGTGTTCGAGCGGCTCGGACAGACCGATGACCCGGCCGTCATCGCCAACACCGTCGAAGAGCTGATGCGCTACCTCACCATCGTGCACAGCCAGGTCGATCGCGTGGCGACCGAAGATCTGACCATCGGCGGTCAGCTGATTCGCGCGGGGGAGTACGTCATGATGAATCTGCTCGCCGGGAACTGGGACGCCGAGTTCGTAAACAATCCCGAATCTTTCGACGTCGACCGAAACACCCGCGGGCACTTGGGCTTCGGCTACGGGGTGCATCAATGCATCGGAGCCAACCTGGCCCGGGTCGAGATGCAGGTCGCATTCGCCACGCTGGCGCGCCGCTTACCCGGGCTCAATCTGGCGGTATCCCCGGCGGAACTGAGGTTCAAAGACGCCAACATTTATGGCATGAAAGAACTTCCGGTCAGTTGGTGAACATGGCCACCGCGCTGCGATTCGACGGGCAGGTCGCCGTGATCACCGGTGCGGGCGCCGGCCTGGGCAGGCAGTACGCGCTGTTGCTTGCATCGCGTGGTGCGCGCGTCGTGGTCAACGACATCGGCGGCTCGGTGACGGGGGACGGATCAAACGCCGCAGTGGCGGGCGCCGTCGTCGACGAGATTTGCCGGCTCGGTGGTGAGGCCGCCGCCGACAACAACAGCGTGACGAGTCCCGAAGGCGCGGAAGCCATCATCGACACCGCCCTGCGCACCTGGGGGCGGGTGGACATCCTGATCAACAACGCGGGCATCGTCGGCGACGCGCCGTTCGAAGACATGACCGCCGACCGGCTCCGACCCCTGCTGGATGTCCACTTGAACGGTGCGTTCTATGTGACGCGGCCCGCGTGGCGGGCCATGCGCGAACGGCGGTACGGCCGGGTGCTCAACACCTGCTCGGCCGCGGGAATCCTTGGCGCCGAGCGCATGAGCAACTACGGCGCGGCGAAAACCGGGTTGATCGGGTTCACCCGGGTGCTGGCCGCCGAGGGCGCCGAGCGCGGCATCAAGGTCAACGCCATCGCGCCGATCGCCTACACCCGGATGCTGACGCACTCGCTCGACGGGGCGGGTCAACAGGATGACCCCGCGTCGCAGGCGGTGATGAACGACCTTGTGGGCCAATACCTTCAGAAGCTGGACGCGGCGCAGGTCGCCCCGGTGGCGGCCTTCCTGACCCACCGCGATTGCCCGGTGTCCGGGGAAATCTACACGGTGGGGGCCGGACACGTCGCGCGCTTCTTCATCGGCCGGACACGGGGCTTCTACGACCCGGGGTTGTCGATCGAAGGTGTGCGTGACCATTTCGATGAGATCCGCGACGAAGCCGGCTACACGGTTCCGCGAGGGCCCGCGGACGAGATGGCCGAGCTGTTCGCGACGATCATGAACAGCTGAACGCCGTGCCGACACCGTCCGGCGCCGGCCCCGGCTTCAGGCAGCCGAACGGCTCGATGCCCGCGGGACCCAGGTGTGCGGCGGATTGGTGGGCGTAGTTCACGCAGTAGAGTCCGGTTTGATCGGCCCGGCAGCGATAGTCGCCGAATGACAGCGAGTCGCCGTTGGCCAATTCCGGACCGTTGCCGTTGATGAACGGACCGGGATCGGCGCGCGACGCACCCACCTGCAGATTCACGCCGTCGAAGGTCACCCAACCGCCCTGCCAATCGCCGTACGAGGTCGCGGGCGCGGCCGGCGGATTCGTCAGGCTGACCAGACAGACCAGGGCGGCACCCGTGTGCTTGGAATCGGTCATGCAGGATGCTTTGCCGGCGACGGCCGAGAACGCGAGGTCGTTGCCGAGCGGCGTGGCCGCACCGTCGCGAATCGCATCGTGATAGCGGCCGGGGTCCGCGGGATGGCCGGCCTCGATCCACGCGATGACGTCGGAGATCGAGGCTCCGGCCGCCGGCGCCGCCGAGGGGGCCGGCCCTTTGCCCCCGGAGGGGGTGGAAGAAGCGCTTCTCGACGTTGGCGTTTGCTGAGACTGGCCGCCGACCGTGTGCGAGCAGCCGGCGATCAGTAACGACGCTGCAAACAGCGCGACGATCCGCATCCAGTCAGGCTAAACCGCCGTGGCCGCGAATAAGGCGCTGCGCGCGCGTTACGCCCGTCATGTCGGCTAACGTCGGGTTATGCATCAGCGCACCGTCCGCGCACGCACGACCATCGGCACCGTGGAGGGTTTCACCCGCGACGGCGTCCACCGCTGGCGATCCGTCCCCTACGCCCGGCCGCCGGTCGGGCCGCTGCGCTTGCGGGCACCCCGGCCGGCGCAACCGTGGTCGGGTGTGCGGCACTGCCACGGCTTCGCCAACTGCGCACCCCAGCAGCGCCGCTACACCATGCTCGGCTGGTCCGGTCTTGGAGGCCGTTATCAGCCGATGGGGGAGGACTGCCTGACCCTCAACGTCGTCACTCCCGAGGGGCCCGCCGAACAGCCGCTTCCCGTGATGGTCTTCATCCACGGCGGCGGCTACATCCTGGGTAGCTCGGCGACGCCGCTCTACGACGGTGCGGCGCTCGCGCGCCGCGGCTGCGTGTACGTGTCGGTGAATTACCGCCTGGGCGCGTTGGGATGCCTGGACCTGTCGTCCCTTTCGACCCCGGACATCCCCATCGACAGCAATTTGTTCCTGCGCGATCTGGTGCTGGCGTTGCGCTGGGTGAAGGACAACATCTCCGCGTTCGGCGGAGATCCGGACAACGTCACCATCTTCGGGGAGAGCGCCGGCGCGCACATCACCGCCACCCTGTTGGCGGTGCCCGCCGCCGAAGGGCTGTTCGCGCGGGCGATTTCGGAGAGCCCGGCCGCCGGCATGGTCCGGTCGCGCGAGACCGCGGCGGAATTCGCGACGCGCTTCGCCGAGCTGCTGGGCGCGCGCCCGGAAAACGCCGCCGAGGTGTTGATGCGGGCGTCGCCGGCGCAACTCGTGGACGCTCAACACCGGCTGATCGACCAGGGCATGGAGGACAGGCTGGGCGCCTTTCCGATCGGCCCCGTCGCTGGTGACGATGTCGTGCCCACCGATCCGGTCGAGGCGATGCGCGGGGGCCGGGCCCATCGGGTGCCGCTCATCGTCGGCACCAACGCGGAAGAGGGTCGGCTGTTCACCCGCTTCCTCAAGATGCTGCCGACCAATCAAGCCATGATCGAGGAGTTGCTGGCCGACACGGAACCTGCTGCACGCGAACGCATTACCGCCGCATATCCGGATTACCCCGCGCCATCGGC
>NZ_LZJB01000577.1:0-1279 GCF_001666895.1 Mycobacterium sp. E3298 | reverse complement strand
GGTGCTGGCCGTCGAGGTGCTCGACCCCCGCGACGTCGAGCTGCCCGACATCGGTGACGTCGTGCTGCAGGACGCCGAATCCGGGGTCACCCGCGAGTTCACCATCGATCCCCAGCTGCGCGACGATTTTGCCAGGGCTGCCGCCGCGCACCGCGCCGAGGTGGCGCGCACCGTGCGCAGCTGCGGGGCGCCGATACTGACCCTGCGCACCGACCGCGATTGGATCGCCGACATCGTCCGCTTCGTCGAGTCCCGCCGGCGCGGGGCGATGGCGGGACGGCAGTGACGGGCACTTTGACCGAGGCGCACAGACACACCAAGACGGTTTTATGACACTGCCATTGCTCGGGCCGATATCGCTGTCCGGCTTCGCACACTCCTGGTTCTTCCTGTTCCTGTTGGTCGTGTTCGGGCTGGCCGCGATGTACATCCTCATGCAGCTGGCGCGGCAGCGAAGGATGCTGCGCTTCGCCAACATGGAGCTGCTGGAAAGCGTTGCGCCCCAACGCCCTTCGCGCTGGCGGCACGTGCCGGCGATCCTGCTGGTGGCGTCGCTGGTGCTGTTCACCATCGCGATGGCGGGGCCGACCAACGACGTCCGCATTCCCCGCAACCGGGCGGTGGTGATGCTGGTGATCGACGTGTCGCAGTCGATGCGCGCCACCGATGTGCAGCCCAACCGGATGGCGGCCGCGCAGGAGGCGGCCAAGCAGTTCGCCGACGAGCTGACCCCGGGCATCAACCTGGGGCTGATCGAGTACGCGGGCACGGCCACCGTGCTGGTGTCGCCGACGACCAACCGCGACGCGACGAAGAACGCGCTGGACAAGTTGCAGTTCGCCGACCGCACCGCCACCGGGGAGGGCATCTTCACCGCGTTGCAGGCGATCGCGACGGTCGGCGCGGTGATCGGCGGCGGCGACAAGCCGCCACCGGCGCGCATCGTGCTGTTCTCGGATGGCAAGGAGACGATGCCGACCAATCCGGACAACCCGAAGGGCGCCTTCACCGCCGCGCGCACCGCCAAGGACCAGGGCGTGCCCATCTCGACGATCTCGTTCGGCACCCCGTACGGCTTCGTCGAGATCAACGACCAGCGCCAGCCCGTTCCCGTCGACGACACGACGATGAAGAAGGTCGCCGAGCTCTCCGGCGGCAGTTGGTACAACGCCGCGAGCCTGGCGGAGCTGAAGGCGGTCTACGCGACGCCACCAGCAGGATCGCCGGCACGTGCCGCCAGCGCGAAGGGCGTTGGGGCGCAACGCTTTCCAGCAGCTCC
>NZ_LZJB01000576.1:0-16108 GCF_001666895.1 Mycobacterium sp. E3298 | reverse complement strand
CGGTAGGGCTCGCCGTATTCGTCCGGGATGGCGGCCTCCATGACCGACAAGGCCTGGCCGACCTTCATCGCCCCGCCCTTGAGCTCGCCCAAGACGGTGAACAGCTGGTTGGCGGCTTTCTCCATCAGCTCGGCCTGGACTTCGTCCCGCGATTTCCCGGTCAGCCGTTTGCCGAAGCCGAGCGCCGCCCGGCCGGCGAAGCCGACCGGGATGCTGGCCAGCTTCGCGTTGCGCGCCGCCCGGCCCCGTTTGATGTCTGCCACGTATCCATCATCCATGACGTTCCACGCGCCTCGCGCTTGATCTTCGCAACACCCGCTCGCGGGCGGCCGACGGGGAAGCGCCCTAGGTTGTCCCCCATGGCAGCCAAGCAATCACAACACGACGCCGCTGACTCCCTGTTCAGGGCGATCATCGAAACGCTGGACAAGCACCGCAACGACGGCACCCTGACCGCGGAGATCCTGCAACAGCTGGGGACCGCCTACGAGTCGGTGTCGTCGAACGTCCCGGATCAGGGCCGGCTCGGCTAGCTGGCCCGTCCGCACGAGCACAGCGGGTGCCGGGTCCAGCGCCGCGCGACGATGGCGCCGGCGTTGAGGTCGAATTCCAGCGTGGCGTTCAGCGTCTGGGGCGGCATCGCCTCCTGTTGGCGCACGGCGGCGATCACCCGGTTCACCTGGCTGAGCGCCAGCGCCGCGGTCGCCAGCAGCGTGGCCCGGTCGGCCACCCCGACGGTCTCCCGCAGCTGCGCGGAGATCGCGGGCCAGGCCGCGTCGCGGTCCCGCCGATGCAGGTCGGCGCAGCCCAGGCAGCTGGTCGTCCCGGGAATCACCAGCGGGCCGACCAGCCCGACGCCGTCGCGGACCCGCACCGGCAGGTGGGGCACGCCACGGGCGTGCAGGTCGCGGACCATGCGCGGGTCGGCGACCAAGTAATCGGACAGCACCACCAGGTCGACGACGGCGGCCGACACGGCCGCGTGCGGCTGGCTGCTGCGGGCGATCCGGGCGCCCGAGCAGCGCAGCGCCTCGGCGAGCAGCTCCGACAGCGGCCCGCGGCCGTGGATCCGGATGGACGGCGCCCGGCCGCGGGGCTTCCCGCATTCGGTCGCCACGCCCGCGCCGACCAGCTGGTCGACCAGGTCCGTCAGGCCCTCTGCGTCCCGCAGGCCGCGGTCGACGGCGCGCCGCCGCAGCTCGGCCAGCGGCGTGGGTGATCGCATGGTTCGCAGCAGCGCGGCCAGTTCCGCGGCGGGCAGGCCGCCCGGTGGCCGCACCAGCACGGCACGGCGGGGATCCCAGCCGACTTGGACGGCGCCGTCGGGCCGCAGCAGTACCGGCATGGCGGGGTCCAGCGCATAGGTGGAAAGCGTGGCCGGTGACACCGGTGCACTGTGCCACGCCGGGGGTGGGCGCCCCGGTCAGTTATCCACAGGGCCGCGGCCCGGATCCTCGGGGTTCTCCTCGAGCTTGGCGATCGCCTCGTCGATGCCGCTGGTGTCGCCCCCGATGACGCGGTCGATGAAGCCCGCCGGCTCGTCGAGGTCCTCGGCGGCGGGCAGCAGGTCGGGGTGTTGCCAGATGGCGTCGCGGGCGTCCACGCCGGCGGCCTCGGTGAGGCGCTCCCACAGCGCGGCGGCTTCGCGCATCTTGCGGGGCCTCAGCTCCAGGCCCACCAGCGTCGCGAAGGTCTGTTCGGCCGGGCCGCCGGTGGCGCGGCGGCGGCGCAGCGTCTCGCTGAGCGCGGCCGCCCCCGGAATCCGGTCGCCCAGGGCCGCGGTGACCACCACCTGCACCCAGCCCTCGATCAGCGCGAGCAGCGTCTCGAGGCGTTCCAGCGCCTGCGTCTGCGCCGGGGTGGCCTTGGGCTCGAAAACGCCTTGCCCCAGAAGGTTTTCGATGGCCGCCGGGTCCGACAGCGTCGCCGGGTTGAAGTCGCGGGCCAACTCCTCGATACCGCTCATGTCGATCTGCATGCCCATCGCGTAGGCCTCCACCGCGCCCAGCAGCTGGCTCGACAGCCACGGCACGTGGCTGAACAACCGGTGGTGGGCGGCCTCGCGCGCGGCCAGAAACGTCAGGATCTCGCTGCGGGGCTGCTCGAGCCCGGCCGCGAACGACTCCACGGCGTCGGGCAGGATCGCCGCAACGCCCTTGGGCCCCAACGGCAATCCGATGTCGGTGGAGGTGAGCACCTCGCGGGACAGCCGGCCCAGCGCCTGCCCCAGCTGCGAGCCGAAGGCCATGCCGCCCATCTGCGACATCATCGCCATCAGTGGGCCCGCCATGCTCTTGGCCTCCTCGGGCAGCGACGACGCCCACACCGTCGAAATCTGTTGTGCCATCGGGTCGCACAACCGCTTCCAGGTATCCAGGCTGTTGTCGACCCAGTCGGCCGGGCTCCAGCCCACCGCCTTGCTGGTGCCGGCGGGCAGCGCCGTGGCGCCGTCCAGCCAGGTCTCGGCCAGGTGTACCGCGTCGGCGATCGCCGAGTGCGTCGTGGCCGGGATGGGCGCCACGAACCCGATCGAGTTCGTGGCCACCCGGCGCGCCAGCTCGTAGTTGACCGGGCCCGACTGTCCGCCCCCGGCCATCCCGGTGCCCGCGCTGGAAAGCATCTGACCCAGCTGGGTGAAGATCTGCCCGAGGTCGCCCATGCCGAAATCGCCGCTCATGCCGAATGCGCCGAAGGGATCGGAGCCGCCGGAGCCCGAATTGGGATCTTTCTTCCCGGGTTTGTCGGGGTCTTCCCCGTGGGAGAAGCCGAAAGGCAGGTCAGCCATACCGTCAACGGTACTCACCGGGGGAATGGGGTGGGTGGTCTCGGGGTCAGCTTGTGGCTGAACCGGACCGACGGGCTCCGTCTAGTGTAATCGGCGTGAACAGGCGGATTCTGACCTTGATGGTCGCGCTGGTGCCGATCCTGGTCTTCGGCGTGTTGCTGGCGGTGGTGACGGTGCCGTTCGTCTCGCTGGGCCCGGGACCCACCTTCGACACGCTCGGCGAGGTCGACGGCAAGCAGGTGGTGGCGATCGAGGGCACCGCGACGCATCCGACCACCGGGCACCTGAACATGACGACGGTCTCCCAGCGGGACCAGCTGACCCTCGGCGAAGCGCTGACGCTGTGGCTTTCGGGGCAGGAGCAGTTGGTGCCGCGCGACCTGATCTACCCGCCGGGCAAGTCACGGGACGAGGTCGACAAGGCCAACAACGCGGACTTCAAGGAGTCCGAGGACAGCGCCGCCTACGCCGCGCTGGGCTACCTGAAATACCCGGCCGCGGTCACGGTCGCCAAGGTCACCGATCCGGGTCCGTCCGCGGGCAAGCTGAAGGACGGCGACGCCATCGACGCGGTCAACGGCGTCCCGGTGGCCGACGTCGACCAGTTCACCGGGCTGCTCAAGAACACCAAGCCGGGCCAGACGGTGACCATCGACTACCGGCGCAAGAACGAGCCGGCCGGGGTGGCCCAGATTACGCTGGGCGCGAACAAGGATCGCGACTACGGCTTCCTCGGTGTCGCCGTGCTCACCGCGCCCTGGGCGCCGTTCGTCGTCGACTTCAACCTGGCCAACGTCGGGGGGCCGTCGGCCGGCCTGATGTTCAGCCTGGCGGTGGTCGACAAGCTGACCACCGGTGACCTCACCGGGTCGAAGTTCATCGCGGGGACCGGCACCATCTCCGCCGATGGGAAGGTCGGCCAGATCGGCGGCATCACCCACAAGATGGTCGCCGCCCACGCGGCGGGCGCCACGGTCTTCCTGGTGCCGGCCAAGAACTGCTACGAGGCGAACTCGGACAATCCGTCCGGCCTGCGCCTGGTGAAGGTGGAGACCCTCAGCCAGGCGGTCGACGCCCTGCATGCGATCACGTCGGGGGGCCAGCCCCCGAGCTGTTAGAAGCTGAGCGAGCCAAATGGCGGGTCGCGCGATGCGTAGAGTTGTCACCGTCGATCAATCGAGCAGGGAGCGTAGCCAGTGGGGATGCGGCCCACCGCACGGATGCCGAAGCTGACCCGGCGCAGCCGGATTCTGATCCTGATCGCCCTGGGTGTGATCGCTTTGCTGCTCGCCGGCCCCCGGCTGATCGACGCGTACGTGGACTGGCTGTGGTTCGGCGAACTCGGCTACCGCTCAGTGTTCAGCACCGTCCTGGTCACCCGGTTCGTGGTCTTTCTGGTGGCCGGCCTGCTGGTGGGCGGCATCGTGTTCGCCGGTCTCGCGGTGGCCTACCGCACCCGCCCGGTGTTCGTGCCGAGCAACGACAACGATCCGGTCGCGCGGTACCGCGCCGTCGTGCTGTCCCGGTTGCGGTTGGTGGGCATCGGGGTGCCGGTCGCGATCGGCCTGCTGGCCGGCATCATCGCGCAGAGCTACTGGGTGCGCATCCAGCTGTTCATGCATGGCGGGGACTTCGGTATCCGGGATCCGCAGTTCGGCAAGGACCTCGGCTTCTACGCGTTCGACCTGCCGTTCTACCGGCTGCTGCTCAGCTATTTGTTCGTGGCCGTCTTCCTCGCGTTCGTTGCGAACCTGCTGGCGCACTACATCTTTGGCGGAATCCGGCTGTCCGGGCGCACCGGCGCGCTGAGCCGCTCGGCGCGCATCCAGCTGGTCACGGTGGTGGGGCTGCTGGTGCTGCTCAAGGCGGTCGCGTACTGGCTGGACCGCTACGAGTTGCTGTCGCACACCCGCGGCGGCAAGCCCTTCACCGGTGCGGGGTACACCGACATCAACGCGGTGCTGCCGGCCAAGCTGATCCTGATGGCGATCGCGCTGATCTGCGCCGCCGCGGTGTTCTCCGCGATCGTCCTGCGTGACTTGCGGATTCCGGCCATCGGCCTGGTTCTGCTGCTGCTGTCGTCGCTGATCGTGGGGGCCGGGTGGCCGTTGATCGTCGAGCAGATCAGCGTCAAACCCAATGCCGCGCAGAAGGAAAGCGAATACATCAGCCGCAGCATCGCGGCGACCCGGCAGGCGTACGGGCTGACGTCGGACGTCGTCACCTACCGCACCTACGCCGGTGACACGCAGGCCACCGCCCAGCAGGTCGCCGACGACCGCGCGACCACCTCCAACATCCGGCTGCTCGACCCGACCATCGTCAGCCCGGCGTTCACCCAGTTCCAGCAGGGCAAGAACTTCTACTACTTCCCCGACCAGCTGTCCATCGACCGCTACCTGGACCGCAACGGCTCACTGCGCGACTACGTCGTCGCGGCCCGCGAGCTCAACCCGGACCGGCTGATCGAGAACCAGCGCGACTGGATCAACCGGCACAGCGTCTACACGCACGGCAACGGGTTCATCGCCTCGCCGGCGAACACGGTGCGCGGCGTCGCCAACGACCCCAACCAGAACGGCGGCTATCCCGAGTTCCTGGTGAACGTCGTCGGCGCCAACGGCAACGTGGTGTCCGACGGCCCCGCGCCGCTGGACCAGCCGCGCATCTACTACGGGCCCGTCATCGCCAACACCTCAGCCGACTACGCGATCGTCGGTCGCAACGGCGCCGACCGCGAATACGACTACGAGACCAGCGCCGAGACCAAGAACTACACCTACACCGGGCTCGGGGGAGTTCCAGTCGGGGACTGGCTGTCGCGCAGCGTGTTCGCCGCGAAGTTCGCGGAGCGAAACTTCTTGTTCTCCAACGTGATCGGTTCCAACAGCAGGATCCTGTTCAACCGCGACCCGGCCCGCCGGGTGGAGGCGGTGGCGCCGTGGCTGACCACCGACAGCTCGGTCTACCCGGCGATCGTCAACAAGCGGCTGGTGTGGATCATCGACGGCTACACCACGTTGGACAACTATCCGTACTCCGAGCTCACCTCCCTGGAGTCGGCGACCGCCGACTCGAACGAGGTGGCGTTCAACAAGCTGGCCCCCGACAAGCAGGTCTCCTACATCCGCAACTCGGTGAAGGCCACGGTGGACGCCTACGACGGCACCGTGACGCTGTACCAGCAGGACGAGCAGGACCCGGTGCTCAAGGCGTGGATGCAGGTGTTCCCCGGCACGGTCAAGCCGAAGAGCGACATCACCCCCGAGCTGGCCGAGCACCTGCGCTATCCCGAGGACCTGTTCAAGGTGCAGCGGATGCTGCTGGCCAAGTATCACGTCAACGACCCGGTGACGTTCTTCTCGACCTCGGACTTCTGGGACGTGCCGCTGGACCCGAACCCGACCGCCAGCAGCTATCAGCCGCCGTATTACATCGTGGCGAAAAACATTGCCAAGAACGACAATTCGTCGTCGTATCAACTGACCAGCGCGATGAACAGGTTCAAGCGCGACTACCTGGCCGCCTACATCAGCGCCAGCTCCGACCCCGCGACCTACGGCAGGATCACCGTGCTGACCATCCCGGGTCAGGTCAACGGGCCCAAGCTGGCCAACAA
Source organism: Mycobacterium sp. E3298 (assembly GCF_001666895.1). Taxonomy (NCBI): domain Bacteria; kingdom Bacillati; phylum Actinomycetota; class Actinomycetes; order Mycobacteriales; family Mycobacteriaceae; genus Mycobacterium; species Mycobacterium sp. E3298. Next base: position 9,704 of record NZ_LZJB01000576.1, on the reverse strand, counting down.
CGCCATCACCACCGACCCGGCGGTGTCGCAGGACCTCGGCGTGATCGGGCGCGACAACCAGAACCGGATCCGCTGGGGCAACCTGCTCACGCTGCCGGTGGGTCAGGGCGGCCTGCTGTACGTCGAGCCCGTCTACGCCTCCCCGGGGGCCAGCGACGCCGCGTCGTCGTACCCGCGGCTGATCCGGGTGGCGATGATGTACAACGACAAGATCGGGTACGGCCCGACGGTGCGCGACGCGCTGACGGGGCTGTTCGGTCCCGGCGCGGGCGCGGCCGCGACGGGTATCCAGCCCACCGACGCCGGCAACCCCCAGGCGCCCCCGCCGGTGACTCCGCCCGTGCCTGCCAGCCCTCCCGGATCGCCGCCGCCGACGGCGCTTCCGCCGGTGCCGGACGGGTCGGTGACGCTGTCCCCGGCCAAAGCCGCCGCGCTGCAAGAGATTCAGAGCGCGCTCGGCGCGGCCAAGGACGCCCAGAAGAAGGGCGATTTCGCCGGCTACGGCGCCGCGCTGCAGCGGTTGGACGACGCGATCACCAAGTACAACAACACCAAATAGCCCTCAGGCCCCGTCCATTCCAGCCGACCGTTTCGGCCGACCGCGAGCGTGCGTGTCTGTACACCGACACGCCGAAAAGGGTGGCATTCTGCGCACCCTCGCCGATGTGGCGCACACGAAATAGCCATCACGCGAAGGCCGTTCGGAACCTGTCCCGATAGGCCTTGGGGCTGATGCCCAGGTGGTTGACGAACACCCGCCGCAAGGTCTCGATGCTGCCGAAGCCGGCCATGCCCGCGGTCTCGCTGACGGACCGGCCGGATTCCAGTGCGCCACGGGCGAAGTCGATTCGAACGAGCTCGACGTAGCGGGCCGGGGTCATGCCCAGCTCGGATTGGAAGAGCCGGGTCAGCTGGCGGGTGCTCAGTGACGCCCGGGCCGCAAGGGATTTCACGCTGTGGTTCGCGGCCGGGTCGGCCGCGACCGCGTCGATGACCGCGCGCAGCGGCGACTGCGGCGGCGGATCGGCCTCCACCAGCACCGAGAACTGTGATTGGCCCCCAGCGCGTTTGAGGTAGACCACCAGCCACCGGGCCACGTTGCGGACCAGTTCGGTCCCGTAATCCATTTCGACCAGCGCCAGCGCCAGGTCGATGCCGGACGAGATCCCGGCCGAGGTGAACACGTCGCCGTCGCGGACGAAGATCGCGTCGGGATCGACGGTGACATCGCGAAAGGCCCGGGCCAACAGCCGGGTCTCGTTCCAGTGCGTCGTGGCGCGCCGGCCGCTGAGCAGACCGGCCTGGGCGAGGATGAACGACCCCGTGCAAATGGATGCCATCCGCCGGGCTCGCGTCGCTATCGACCTGACGGCCTCGACGAGCGCGGGATCCACCGGCCGCCGGGGCAGGTGGTCGCTGCCGGCGACCAGAACGGTATCCGCGGATTCGATCGAGGAAATCCGGTCGGTGACACCCAGTCGACTGCCGATCGACGTGGTGACGTCCCGGCCGTCCACCGACGCGATCTTGAGCCGGTAGTCGGCTCCGAACCGGTTGGCTTCGACGAACACCTCGCCGGTCCCCGCCACGTCCAGCATCGTCACGTCGTCGAAGACGACGATCACCACCACCCGCGAATGCGCTCCGGTCTCGGCCACGTAAGACATTGTGTCGCTTTCTGTGGACAGGACGGCCCGAACGCCCACGGTCGCCTCGGCCGTGCGGCCGCAGACTGACGGCATGAATACTCAGTCAATGGAAAGCATCGCCGGCATCCGCATCCCCGACTCGGCGTTGGTGCTCGAGGCCACCGATTTCATTCGAGACGCCGAGGACGACCTGCTGTTCCACCACTCGCGGCGGGTGTTCCTGTTCGGCGCGCTGCAGGGCCTGCGCCGGGGGCTGCAGCCCGACCTGGAGCTGCTCTACGTCGCCGCCATGTTCCACGACCTCGGGCTCACCGAGCGCTACGGCACCTCCTCGCTGCGCTTCGAGGTCGACGGCGCGAACGCGGCCCGGGACTTCCTGACGGCGCATGGTGTGGACGAGGCCGACGCCGCCAAGGTGTGGCTCGGGATCGCGTTGCACACCACACCCGGCGTGCCCGAGTTCCTGGACCCCGAGGTCGCTTTGCTCCAGGCCGGTGTCGAGGTCGACGTGGTCGGCATCGGCCGCGAGCACCTGGCCCCCGACGCCCTCGCCGCGGTGACCGCCGCCCACCCGCGCCCGCAGTTCAAGCAGCGCATCTTGGCCGCGTTCAACGACGGGATGAAGCACCGCCCGCTCACCACCGCCGGCACCATGAACGCCGACGTGCTGGCGCACTTCGATCCCACCTTCGAGCGGGTCGACTTCGTCGACAAGATCCTCAACAACAGCTGGCCGGAATGAAGGGAGCGGACAGATGGACATTCACGAGGCGCTCTACACCACCAGGATGATGCGCCGGCTGCGGCCGGACCCGATCCCGCGCGACGTGCAGGCCCGCATCCTCGATGCGGCCGTCCGGGCGCCCAACGGGGGCAACACCCAGCGCTGGCACTTTGTCGCCGTCGACGATCCACAACTCATCCACGAGTTCGGCGAACTGTTCCGGCAGGCCCGCGCGCTGGAATACGAGAAGTTCAGCGTGGGTCAGGGACCGATGGTCGTGCCGGGGCCCGGCGTGGACCTCACCGCTCACGCCGAGACGATGCGCCGCATCAAGGGGTCCGGGAACTACCTGGCCGACCACTTCGACGAAGTTCCCCTGTTGCTCTTCGTGTTCGCGATCGACGATCTCGGCGGCGCCAACATCTACCCCGCGATCTGGAGCGCTCTGCTCGCGGCCCGGGCCGAGGGCGTCGGCGGCGTCATGACGATGGTGCTCAACAATTTCCGGGACAAGGTCAACGAGATGCTGGGCGTGCCCGTCGAGGAGGGCTGGGAGATGTCGGCCATGCTGTCCCTCGGCTACCCACTGGGCAAGTGGGGCGTCGCAGCCAATCGCCGCCCGGTGCACGAGGTTTCGTCCCGCAACGGCTGGGGCAAGCCGTTCGGTGTCGAGGTTCCGCAGCCGCTGTGGCCGCCGAGCGAAGCGGCGGGCCTGGCCGCGGCGGGTTGACGGGACCGGGAGGATGAGTCACATGACCGAGCAGGACGACATCGGCGTCACCGTGGTACGGCCGGGCGAGGGCGAGTACGTCGCCCTTCCCGGGTTCGGGGCGGTGTTCAAGCTGACGAGCAAGACCACCGGGGGCGAGGTGTCGATCGTCGAGCACCCGTTCGAGGTCGGCCTGCTCACGGCGGCGCACCGGCACACCCGCGAGGACGAGCACTCGATCGTGCTGGCCGGTGAGATCGGCTTCCGCTCCGACGACAGCGAGGTGGTGCTGGGGCCCGGCGGCTACATCACCAAGCCCCGCGGTCAGATGCACGCGATGTGGAACGCCGGCAGCGAGCCGGGCCGCATCATCGAGGTCATCACCCCGGGCGGGTTCGAGAACTATTTCCGCGAGCTCGGCGAGCTGCTCGTCGAGCACGCCGACGACCCGGTCGGCAAGGTCCTGCACGAGTTGCCCGAGTTCGGCGAACTCGCCGACAAGTACGGGCTGACGTACGGGTCGCCCGACTGGATGGACGACATCGCCCGGCGCTACGGGCTGAAGGCGCCGTCGCACTGACCCGTTGCCGCCGAGATTGCCGTCATGGCTGTGGTCGGCGCCCTGTCCACGACCATGGCGGCAATCTCGGCGCGGCAACCCCGTGACCGCGCGATTTGGTCGCCGTGATGCGGGTTCGGTAACCTGGCATTCACCAACGCGGGGTGGAGCAGCTCGGTAGCTCGCTGGGCTCATAACCCAGAGGTCGCAGGTTCGAATCCTGTCCCCGCTACCAAGTGAAACGGCCCCCGGAGGAGACTCCGGGGGCCGTTTTGGTGCGCAACAACACCTCAGGCGGGGGTGAGGCGGATCGGCAGCCGGGTGGGTCCGCGTAGCGAGCTGTGACGCGACCACTGTGTCGGACCCGCCGGGGTGATTCGGGCGACGCGGCTGACGAGTTGGCGCAGTACCGCCTGGGCTTCCATGCGGGCCAGCGGTGCGCCCAGGCACATGTGTGCGCCGTAGCCGAAGGCGACGTGCGTTCGCGGGTCCCGGTCGGCGCGATACTCGTCGGGATCGTCGAACGCGCTGGGGTCACGGTTGGCCGCGCCGAAGGACAGCAGCACGCGTGATCCGGTGGGGATGGTGACGTCGCCGATGCGGTAGTCCGCGCGGGTGTAGCGGTACAGGTTCTGTATCGGCGTCGTGAAGCGAAGCTGTTCCTCCACGGCCAGGGGGATGAGGTCGGGGTTGGCGCGAATCAGGTCGTATTGGTCGGGCCGTCGGGCCAGCGTGTCGAACATTCCGCCGAGCAGGTTGGTCGTGGTCTCGTTGCCGGCGATCAGCAGGTGGATGGCGATGAGCAGAAGCTGACGGTCGGTGAGGCTGCCATCGGTGTTGTGCTCGATGAGCCGCCCGAGCACGGTGGTCGATCCCTTGAGTCCACCCGCAGCGAATTGCGCTGTGAAATAACGCCACAACGCCACCATCCCCGTTGCCGACTTGGCCGCGTCGACGATACCCGCGAAAGTGGGCCTCAGCTCCATGACTCCCACCGCGCGTTCGGACCAGCGGCGGAAGTCGCCGGCGTCTGAGTCGGGCACTCCGAGGATCTGGGCGATCAGGCGTATCGGCATCGGTATGGCCAAGCGCTGCACGACATCACAGCCGGGGTCGTCCATCACGTCGGTGACGAGGTCGATGGCCAGTTTTTCGGTCATCTCCTGCCAGGACCTCATCGCGCCCTTGCTGAATCCCGGCTGGACTTGTTTGCGCAGCCGGGTGTGTTCCTCACCGTCGGTGAGCACCGCCAGCGGAGCGGACATGCGCAGGCGCGTGACCCCCTGGGTGCTTGTGACCCGGTCGGTGTCGCGCAGCGCGGCCCGCACGTCGTCGAGGCGGCTGACGATGAAGGTGGCGCGCCGGGGGTTGTAGTGCACGCGGCCGCTTCGGTGCAGGGCGCGGTACGCGTCGTACGGGTCCGCGGCGGTGGCGGGGTCTTGCGGGTCGTAGTCGGTGTTGACCGCGCCGGTCCACCCGGCGCGGCCGCGGCGGCGGGTGCGGACGGCGGCAGCGACATTCATCCGCACGGCATGGCCAAGCAGTCGGGCGCCTTCTGCTGCTCCTTGAATGGTCTGCTTCGCGGCCATGCTGGCCTATCCGATCGCGCCGCTGAACCGCCGCGATCGGACCTGGGTCGCGACGATGCAGGTTGTGAGGTAGGCGAGGTAGCACACCCCCAGGGTGTACGCGTGTAGTCGAGTGCGGGGAAGGGCCGCCAGGATTCCGAGCGTCGTTTCGATGCCACCGTTGATGTAGGTGAAGGCACGCGCGTGCCGGGGAAATGCGAGGCGGTTGAACGGCTCGAACACGCTCGGGGCCAGGAAGTGTGCCAACCCGGCGCAGATCCCGGCGGCCGCGTGCACGGGTCGGTTCTGTCGACGCCGAATCTTGATGTCGGTCAACGGTTTCCGCTCCTCGTCGGGCCGAAGAGGGTTGCGAGGGCTTGACGGGCTGTGGCGAGTTTGGCTCTCGGTGTCAAGGCTGCCAGAACGCCACCGTCGCAGACGATGTCGATGCCGGTGAGATAGCTGGCTCTGTCGCTTGCGCAGAACGCCAGCAGTTCGGCAACCTCCCTTGGCTCGCCGATGCGCCGCAGCGCGGACCGCTCGGCGAGCGCTCCCGAGCCGGTTCGTTCCTCGAGCCTGCCCATGGCGGTGTCGATGGTGCCCGGCGACACCGAGACGATTCGTCCACCGCGACGGCCGAACCTGGCGGCCTGCGAGGAGCAGTACCACGTAACGAAATTCTTGCTGATCGAATAGGCGAACCCCGGCCGCATGGCGGCCGGGGCGATATTGCAGGCGGAGGTCATCTTCTTCATGAAGACATCGGCGTCGCGTTGCGCGTGCTTGAAATGACGGCGGGGGACCATGACCCGGGGAAACATGTGCGCCGCAACCGACGCGACGTTGACGATCGCGAATCCGTCCTCGACGGTCGGGTAGAACGCCTCGTTCACGTTGAGCGTGCCCAGGGCGTTGATGCGCACGATGAATTCCGCCGAACCCATGCTGGGGCTCACGCCCGCGGCGTGAACGACCGATCTGACGACGCCGAATCCCATTGCCTGGCTGACCAACTCGGCGACGGACTGGTCATCGGTGATGTCGACGACGGAGGTCTTGCACTCGACGCCACTGGCTTCCAGTTCCTTCGCCGCCGCGTCGAGACCGTCGCGACTGACATCGCAGAGCACGATCGAGTGGTCTCGTCCCAGGAGTTTCGCGGCTGCGAGCCCCATGCCTCCCGCGCCCCCGGTGACGACGCACACGTCACGCATCGGCACCTCCACCGGGCAGTCGAAGCGATCGAATTTCGAGAATATTATTCTCGTAAATAGTGTCACACGGTGCCGCCGGTGTAAAGGGCGGCGGGCTTAGGGTCGTGTGGTGAGCCAACCTCGCCGAGGCCGACCGCGAAGCGCCGCCGCGCACGAGGCGATCCTGGCGGCGACGCGCTCGCTGCTCGTTGACGTCGGCTACGCCGGGATATCGATGGACAAGGTGGCCGCAGCGGCGGGGGTCGGCATGCAGACGGTGTATCGGCGCTGGCCGTCGAAAGCGCCCTTGGTGGCCGAAGCCGTCATGCAGCAGTACCCCCCGGCTGACTTCGCGCTCCCCGACACCGGCGATTGCGTCGAAGATCTACGAACGTGGATGCGCGAATACGCCGCACGCACAGCCGCGTCGGAAAATGCCGCGCTCATCCGAGCACTCGCCGCGGCGGCTGCCGAAAATCTCGACGACCGAGACAGCCTCTACCGGCAACTCACCGGTCGCATCCACCACGCGGTGCAGGACCGGTTGCGAAAAGGGATCTCTCAGGGTCAGATTCAGGCCGGCGCCGACGTCGAGGCTGTCGCCGACGCGCTGATCGGAGCAATCCTTTATCGAATACTCAGCGCGACAACACCCGTGAGCGAAACGCTCGACCGGTACGACGGGCTTATCGACACGCTGACGCGAGGACTCGGTCCTCGTTGACCGCGGTTCGCGACGATCTGCGAATTCGATCGCCCACCGGCTATGAGACGAACGCCGGCATCGATTCCCAGCCGCGGACGGCCGAGGCGGACGATAGGCGCGCGTTGTCGGTGTCGATGTTCCATTCGGGGAAGCGCTTGAGGATTTCCTCGAGCGCCACCCGTCCCTCCAGCCTGGCCAGCGCGGCTCCAAGGCAGAAGTGGGCTCCCACGCTGAATGCCAGATGCTGACGCGGCTGGCGATGGATGTCGAAGAGGTCGCCGTCGGGCGGGAATTGGCGATGGTCACGGCAGGCCGAGGCGATCAGCGGCATCATGACGCTGCCCTCGGGCACCGTGTGGCCGTACCAGTCAGTGTCGCGAGTGACGTAGCGGGCCAGGTGCGGTACGGGAGGTTCGTAGCGCAGCAGCTCCTCTATCGCCTGCGGAATCAAGTGAGGATCAGCCGCGATTTCGCGCCGCTGGCCGGGATGGTCGGCAAGAACTTTTCCCGCCCAGCCGAGGAGCCGGGTCGTCGTCTCGTTGCCCGCGGCGGCGATGAGCCCGATATAGAGCAGGATTTCCTCGCGGGTCAGCCGTCGGCGAACCCCAGTCTCGTCATCGAATTCGACGTTGAGGAGCTCGGTCATGATGTCGTCGGAGGGGTGTTCGACGCGCCAGTCGAGATAGGCGGCGAATAGCTCGTCGTAGGCCTCGTCGGGGTTGATGCCCTTGGCCAGGGTCATGGGCTGGCCGGCCTCGGTGAGCAACGACGCATTCGAGCGATCCCGGACGCGCTCCTGGTCCTGCTCGGGGATGCCGACCAGCATCCCGATGACCCTCATCGGCATCTGGGCGCCGAGATCGGCGATGAAGTCGAATCGTCCAGTGCCGACGAGGGGATCGAGGCACTGTGCGCAAAACGCTCGAATTTTGCCCTCGAGTTCTGCGACCTTGCGAGGGGTGAAGATCCGCGCGAGCAGCTTTCGGTGAACGTCGTGAACCGGTGGGTCTTCGAAAACGATGATGCCAGGCGGTATCTCGATGTTGGCCTTGATCACTTCGAGGATCATTCCGCGCGCTGAACTGAAGGTGCCGGTGTCCACAAGCGCACGACTCACGTCGTCGAAACGACTGAGCGCGTAGAAGTCGTACTGCTCGTTGTAGTACAGCGGCGCCTCCTCGCGGAGCCGCCGGAACACGGGATAGGGATCGGCGAGAAGCCCCATATCGTACGGGTCGTAGCGAATGTCGCTGGCCTGGCTTGTGGTCATGGCCGTCCTCCCGCTGCAGGGGAAACTCCGCGCTTCCTCCCGGTATCACAACAGACGCGACGCCAGATGACAAGACGGAATTCTGCGAGATGTTACGTCTAGGCAGCTTGTCGCCGGGAGCGGGTTCCGCCTTGCGCTGCCAAGTCTGTTTGACAGCATCTTGATCCATTCGGGACGGCTGGTCGCACTTGACGTGCGGCCGGGGCTCGCCATACGTTCAGTCGTAGATTGTCACGCCATAGAGGGCTGGAGCGCCACGATGGGTCTTTTCTGTGCGTAGTCATGGGTGGTCGGGTCAAACGCCCTCCTCCGACGAGGAGGCGGTCAACAGGATCCTCGACGCGGTTGACTCCGTGGTGGCGGAAGGCGGATCGGCCGCCGTTCGCATCAGCGATCTCGCCCGGATTCTGGGAGTGAGTCGGCAGACCGTCTACCGCTATTTTCCCAGCGCCGAAGCGCTACTCATCGGCAGCCAAATGCGGGCTGCCAACGGCTTTCTCGATCGTCTGGCCAACCACCTGCGTGGCTGGACGAATCCGGCCGCGGCCCTCGTCGAAGGGGTGGCATTCACCGCCGAGGAGTTCGCCGGCGACCCGCTGATGGCGCGCGTCATGGTGACCCGGCTACCCGGTGGCGCGTCGGCCCCGTCTACCGCCGGCGCCGCAATTAGCCTCGGACGAGAGATGTTTCGACGATATGACGTCGACTGGGAAGCTCACGGCTTTGATCACGCTGCGATCGACGATCTCATCGAAGTCGCTGTGCGCACATTGCAATCGGTTCTGCTCGACCCTCCCGAGCGACAATCTGACCCGGTGGCACTCCGCAGACTGTTGGGCAGATGGCTGGGACCTGCTGTGCTGTACCAACAGCTGACCCGTGACGTCGACGCACTGACCGCTCTGGCGTCGGCCGGCCGACGAATGGCTCCCAGCAAGCCGGCGTGACCGCAGTCGCACGCGCCGTCGAGTTGCCCCTCGATCGCAGACCGATCTGACCCGACGGTGGTCCGTGGTTTCACGTCCGGCCAGGCCCGCAGGCGAAGCCGATCTGCCTGGCCCGCCTAGCGCGCCAGCACCGCCTCGATGGCGCTGATGACCTCGGGGGCGTCGGGCGCGGTGCGGGGCCGGAACCGCTGCACCACCTGACCGTCGGGTGCGATCAGGAACTTCTCGAAATTCCACTGGATGTCGCCGGCCTCGCCGGCGGAATCGGCGGCCTTGGTCAGCTCGGCGTAGAGCGGGTGACGATCGTCGCCGTTCACCTCGGTCTTGGCCAGCAGCGGGAACGTCACGCCGTACGTCGTCGAACAGAACTCCTGGATCT
>NZ_LZJB01000575.1:0-34848 GCF_001666895.1 Mycobacterium sp. E3298 | reverse complement strand
GGTTGATCCCCTGTAGCTCAATTGGCAGAGCGTTCGGCTGTTAACCGATAGGTTCCGGATCGCCCCGGGCGGGGGCCGGCGACTTCTTGGCCTGGCTGCGCACCCGGTCGATGACCTGGGCCACGTCATCCCAGCCGACCCAGCCGGCTAGCTGGCGGGCGTACTCGTCGCGCAGCGTGGGGTCTTTGATCTGGCTCACCATCGGCACACAGCGCCGCAGCGCGGCGACCCTGCCCTCGGCGCTGTCCAGGTCCATCTCGGCGATCGCGGTGCGGATCGCGAATTCGAACAAGGGGGTACGCCGCGCCACCAGGTCGCGCAGCGCGCCATCGCCGGATTTCAACCGCAGGTCGCAAGGATCCATGCCGTCCGGGGCGACCGCGACGAAGGACTGTCCCGCCAGGTTCTGCTCGCCGCCGAAGGCCTTGAGCGCGGCCGCGCGGCCGGCCGCGTCGCCGTCGAAAACGTAGATCAGCTCGCCCCGGAAGAAACTGTCGTCCATCATCAGCCGGCGCAGCATCGCCAGATGCTCGTCGCCGAACGCGGTGCCGCAGGACGCCACCGCGGTGGTGACCCCGGCCAGATGCATGGCCATCACGTCGGTGTAGCCCTCGACGACGACCGCCTGATGCCCCTTGGCGATGTCGCGCTTGGCCAGATCGATGCCGAACATCACCGACGACTTCTTGTACAGCAGCGTCTCGGGCGTGTTGATGTACTTGGCCTCCATCGGATCGTCGTCGAACAGCCGGCGGGCGCCGAACCCGATCACCTCGCCGGCCGCGGTGCGGATCGGCCACAGCAGCCGCCGGTGAAAGCGGTCGATCGGGCCACGCCGCCCCTGCCGCGACAGGCCGGCCGCTTCCAGCTCCTTGAACTCGAAACCCTTGCGCACCAAATGCTTTGTCAGCGAATCCCATCCGGACGGGGCGAATCCACAGCCGAAGCGGCGCGCCGCGTCGGCGTCGAAATTCCGCTCCGTCAGGTACTGGCGGGCCGGGGCCGCCTCGTCGGATTCCAGCGCCGCGGCGTAGAACTCCGCCGCTGCCGCGTTGGCCGCGACGAGGCGGCTGCGGCTGCCCCGATCGCGCTGCACGCTGGTCGCCGGCCCGGTGTAGCTGATGGTGTGACCGATCCGGTCGGCGAGCAACTCGACCGCCTCCACGAAGGTGACGTGCTCGATCTTCTGGATGAACGCGTAGACGTCGCCGCCTTCGCCGCAGCCGAAGCAGTGGAAGTGTCCGTGATTGGGGCGAACGTGGAACGACGGCGACTTCTCGTCGTGGAACGGGCACAGTCCCTTGAGGGAATCGGCACCGGCGCGCCGCAATTGGACGTAGTCGCCGACGACTTCGTCGATGCGGACCCGCTCGCGGATGGCGGCGATGTCCCGATCGGGAATGCGGCCCCGGCCCCTGGGCCGGGCGTCATCGTCGCCCGCGCGCGGGCGGTGACCCCACGAACCTGCCGGGCTGGACATCGGCTCAGTCTAGGGCGCCGAGCCGGCCGGCTATCCCGTTCCGATGACGCCGCATGCCACCCGTTCCATGGCGTTGTCGGTGTTTTCGGCGCCGTGCAGCATCAAGGCTTTGCCCTCGCCGCCCACCAGCACGTCCCGGGTGAACGAGTCGGTGGTGGTGACCAGGTAGGCCGAGCCGTCCGAACGCACCTCGAGCGACGTCAGGTCGCCGCTTTCGGGCTTGCCGGTGTGCCCGGGCGCGTTGTAGTGGCCGCCGGCGGACAGGAAGTTCCCGGGCGCACCACCGGTCGGGGCGACGGAGTTGGGCTCGCACTTGCCGATCTGATGGATGTGCAGGCCGTGGAAGCCCGGTGACAGGATGCCGCCGGCCACCGTCTTGACCGTTACGGTGACGTACCCGCCGGTGAAGTCGAACGTCGCCGTGGCGACGGACCGCCCGTCCGGCGTCTTCAGTTGCGCGCTGAGCGATTCGCCGTTGGGCGCCGCGGTCGTCGTCTCGCCCGAAGACGCCGGCGGGGCGCTCTTGACCGGAGGGGTGGTGCCGGGCTGGGTGCTCGCATGTTGAGGTGAGCTGCAGGCGGTCATGGCGACGACGGGAAGCCCCACCGCGAGGGTGGCGATACCGCTGAATTTGGTCATGCCGGGCAGCCTAGTCCGCGGTGGCGACGACGCCGCCGAGGGATGACGCGCGGCTAACCGGTGGCCTGGCGCGCGTCGATGCGTTCCAGCCGGCCCTCGGTGTACGAGGCGATCTGATCGACGATCACCCGGAGCCGGGCGCGGTCGTCGGCGGCGGTGGTGAACGCCGCGGCGAACACCGGGTCGAGCGTCTGCGGCGCCCCGGAATACAGCCACTGCGCCACCCGGTGGATCCGTTCGCGCTGCAGGGCCTGGGTACCCAGATGCCGCGGATCGGACATGATGAACTGCAGCGCCAGGATTTTCAGCAGGGCGACCTCGGCGCGCACCAGGTCGGGCACCAACAGGTCGGCCCGATAGCGCACCAGCGGCCCTGGACCGGCGGCGGCCCGGGTGGTGGCGACGGCCGCCGAGGCGAATCTCCCGACCAGTTCACTGGTGAGCCGCTTGAGCGCGACCGAGGCGGCCAGTGTGGCGTCGTACTTGCCGACCGCGGCGACCACCGGCAGTCCCGAGAGCCGTGCCGCGGCGGCCATGAAGTCGTCGGCGCTGACCCTGGAGAATTCGCTCTCGCCCAGCTTGGCGAGCGCGGCCGCCTCGTCGTCGTCGGCCAGCACGCGCAGGTCGATGCGCTGGGAGACGACGCCGTCTTCGACGTCGTGGACCGAATACGCGATGTCGTCGGCCCAGTCCATCACCTGCGCTTCCAGGCACATCCGACCCTCGGGCGCGCGGGCGCGCACCCAGGCCGCCGGTTCGCGGTCCTCGTCGTAGAACCCGAACTTGCGCTTGTGTTCACGACGGAACCACGGATACTTGGTGACCGCGTCGAGCGATGCGCGGGTCAGGTTGAGCCCCGCGCTATTGCCTTGTTCGTCAAGCACTTTCGGCTCGAGGCTGGTCAGGATGCGAAAGTTCTGGGCATTCCCCTCGAAGCCGCCGTAGTCGGCGGCGACCTCATCGAGGGCGCGCTCGCCATTGTGCCCGTAGGGCGGATGGCCGATGTCGTGGGCGAGACCGGCCAGCTCGACCAGGTCGAGGTCGCAGCCCAGGCCGACCGCCATCCCCCGGCCGATCTGGGCGACCTCGAGCGAGTGCGTCAACCGGGTCCGCGGAGTATCACCTTCGCGCGGCCCGACAACCTGGGTCTTGTCGGCCAGCCGCCGCAGCGCGGCGCTGTGCAGCACCCGGGCGCGGTCGCGGGCGAAGTCGGTGCGGTGCTGGCCTTCCGTCCCCGGCAAACCCGCAGTCTTCGGCGCTTCGCGTACCCGCCGTTGACGGTCGAAGTCGTCGTAAGGGTCTTGCCGATTCGTGGTCACCGACGCACAGTCTGCCAGGGATTGCGGGGGCAGGGACTGCTCCCGTGCACCGCTATTTGCCGGCATTGTCGCGAGGCTAAATTGGCGTCATGCGCACTGCTCGCCTGCTTGGCGTGATCGCGACGATCCTGGCGATCGGTCTGGGCGGCGGCCTGCTCGTGGCCCCCGCCGCCGACGCGCAACCGCCCTTCCGGCTGGCGGGCTATGTCACCGACAACGCGGGAGCCCTCTCGGACTCCGGGCGCGCCGCGGTCACGTCGGCGGTGGGCAGGCTCTACGCGGATCGCCACATCCGGCTGTGGGTGGTCTACGTCGACGACTTCTCCGGCCAGAGCGCGGTGAGCTGGGCACAGGACACGATGCGCGCCAGCGATTTAAGCAACTATGACGCCCTGCTGGCCGTCGCCACCACCGGCCGCGCGTACGCGTTCCTGGTGCCATCCACGGTCAAGAGCGTCAACGCACGCCAGGTCGACGACTTGCGGCACAACAAGATCGAACCCGCCCTGCACAACGGCGACTGGAGCGGTGCGGCGGTCGCGGCGGCGAACGGGCTCAACGTGTCGCCGGGCTCGTCGGGCCGGGTGGCCCTGCTGGTCACGCTGGCCGTCATTCTCGTCGCGCTGGCGGCCCTGCTGTTGGTCATGCGGTACCGCGGTCGTCGGCGGCGTGCGGCCGAATTGGCCGCCGCCCGGCGGGTCGACCCCACCGACGTCGATGCGCTGGCCTCCGTGCCGCTGCAGGCCCTCGACGACCTGTCACGCGCGCTGGTGGTGGAGGTCGACAACGCCGTTCGGACCAGCGCGAACGAACTCGACCTGGCGATCACCGAATTCGGCGCGGACCGGACCCGGCCGTTCACCGAGGCGGTGGACAACGCCAAAGCCACGCTGTCCCAAGCTTTCTCGGTCCGGCAGCAGCTCGACGACAGCGTGCCCGAGACGCCCGCGCAGCGCCGAGAGCTGCTCACCCGGGTAGTCGTGGCGGCAGCGCGCGCCGACCGCGAATTGGAGTCGCAGACCGAGGCCTTCGAGAACCTGCGCGACCTGGTGATCAACGCACCGTCGCGGCTCGACGCGCTCACCCAGCAGTACGTCGAGCTCACCGCCCGCATCGATCCCGCGGAACAGCGGCTGGCCGAGTTGCATGGCCAATTCGACGCTGCCGCACTGACTTCGGTGTCCGGCAACGCCACGGCGGCTAAGGAGCGGCTGGCATTCGCCGACCGCAACATCAGCACCGCCCGGGATTTGGCCGCCGAGGCCGTCGGCGGCCGGCAGGCCGGTTTGGTGGACGCCGTCCGCGCGGCCGAGTCCGCGCTCGGGCAGGCCCGGGCTCTACTCGACTCGGTGGACAACGCGGCCACCGACATTCAGCACGCCATCGATCGGCTGCCGTCGACGATGGCCGACATTCAGGAGGACATCAAGCGCGCCAACGAGTTACTGCACAAAGCGCAGCCCAACATGCCCGCACACACCGGCGACCTGATCGCGGCGCGCGATGCGGCCGCCCGGGCGGTCGACGTCGCGCGCGCCGGGGCATCCACCGACCCGCTGGGCGCGTTCGCCCAGTTGGCCAGGGCGGATGCCGACCTCAACGGGCTGCTGGTCACCCTGGCCCGGGAGCAGGCCGCCGCGGAGCAGCTCAACCGCTCCTTGGAGCAGGCGCTGTTCACCGCCGAGTCCCGGGTGCGGGCGGTCTCCGACTACATCGACACCCGCCGCGGCAGCGTCGGCCCCGAGGCCCGCACCCGGCTCGCCGAAGGTCAACGGCACCTACAGGCCGCGCGGGACAAGCGGGCGACCAGCCCAACCGACGCGATCTCCCACGCCAACGCGGCGTCGACGCTGGCCGCCCAGGCCCAGGCGTTGGCGAATGCCGACGTGCAATCGGCTCAGCGCGCCGTCACTCGTGGCGGGGGCGGCGACATGGGCGCGATGCTTGGCGGAATCATCATCGGCAATGTCCTCAGTGGAGGCATGCGGGGAGGGTTCGGCGGCTGGAGTCCGACGTCATTCGGCGGGTCGTCCGGCGGCGGCTTCATGGGTGGCGGCGGCCGATTCTGAACCGCTCGCGTGCCGCCAGAGGGTCAGCCGGCGGCCGGTGAATGCGGTATCACACCGCCGGTGCGCGGGATCTCGAAGTGGGGTTCCGTCTCGCCTTCCCACCGCTGCCAGTCGTTCCACTGATTGGTCTCCGCGATCACGGCCGGGGCCGGGGCGTCGGCCACCGTGTCGATGGCGTCGGCGCTCACATCCGGCTTCGGTGCCCAGTGGTCGTAGTCATCCGGCGGCACGGCCACGCCCCACTTGAGCGGAACCGACAGGCCACCGAGCATCCCCGACTCACCCCGAACCGCCGACACCGAGTCATCTGGTAGCGGCGGACCAAGAGGCAAAAGCATGTTGCCCCCTTCCACAGCCGTTGTCGGACGCTGTGGCCGAACCCAATAACACCAAGCAGGCACATCGTAAGCCAAACCTGGGGCAAATACCGGAAAAACGTGGATTTGCTTCTGCGCAGCGTACGCGCGGCTTGCGGGCCCAAGCCGTGGAGGGTGGACCGACGCGATAAATACCGCGCCGGCCGAACGCAAAACCCTTGCCAATTGGCGCGATTCACGACGACGGTGTCCCGCGCATTCGCTCCGAGCGCCGAGCCCATGGTGGCTAGCGACGCTAGCCTCTCCTGGCTCGCCCAGAGCGCGGAGCCAGCCCTAGCCGCCCTTCGTCCGCGGCACCACCTTGGGCCGCGACTGCACTACGTGTGGGTTCTCGCCGCCGCGGCGTCCCCTCTTGTCGGTCTTGTCGCCGTCCGCGCCCCGATCGTCGACCGCCATGGCCATGGCCGGCGCAGAACCCGAGGCCGCGGACGGCGCGGACGACGTTGTCCCGGTCGCGATCGGCGTCGGCAGTTGGGCGCCTAGGGCCGGCACGGCAAGGCTGGTCAAGACCGCCGGCACCGGCATCGACCCCTCCCAGGTCGGCGGGACGGTGATCGATCCCACGAACCGGGCGGTGCCCAACCCGGCGGTCGCAACGCCCAGCCCGCCGGCCGACTGCAGCCCTTGGACGCCGCCCGCGGCGGCGTGCGGCACTTCGGCGGCCACCGTGGTGACGCCGGCCGCCGCGGGTGCGACGGGTCCCGCGCTGTGAGCCAGCACCATCATCGGGGACATCAGCGCGCTCGCCGGGTACATCCCGATCGGCGCCAGCGCGGTCATCGTCGTCACCGGCATCGACGACAGCAACGACGTCACCGACGACAGGCCGGGGAAGAACGCCCCCAACACCGACTGCAGCTCGGACACGAATGCGGTGCCCAGCGACGAGAAGGCCCCGAAAGCCTGGGACGCGAAGCTCAGCGGCGCCGTCACCAAGCCACTCAGCAGCGTCGGCGGGATGCTGAACGTCGGCAACGTCGCCGCCACGGTCTGCGCCCCGATGTGATAGCCCACCATCGCGGCCACGTCCTGGGCCCACATCTCCATGTACTCGATCTCGGTCATCGCGATCGCCGGGGTGTTCTGGCCGAAGAAGTTCGTCGCGATCAGCATGAGCAATCGGATGCGGTTCGCCAGGACCTCCGGCGTGGGCACCGTCGCCATGAACGCCGCTTCGTACGCCGCCGCCGCCGCGGTCGCCTGGGCGGCCGCCATCTCGGCTTGCCCCGCCGCCGAGATCAGCCACTGCAGGTACGGCGTCGACGCCGCCAGCATCGCCGCCGACGACGGACCGGTCCAGGGACCGGAGGCCACTCCCGTCACTACCGACTCAAACGACGCCGCCGCGGCCGCCAGGTCAGCCGCCAATGATTCCCAGGCCGCGGCCGCCGTCAACAATGGGCCGGGTCCGGCGCCGCCATACATCAGGGCAGAGTTGATCTCGGGGGGGAAGAAAAGAAAAGCTGGAATCACGACATCCCCAACCCACCGACCGAGTCAACGGCACCCACTACACGCATACGAACCCGACACCACCCATGCCGACTAGACACGTGAGCAACATTCGCTTTATGAGCCTAAGCCAATCGGCTACCCAGAAGCGGCTTTTTATCAAACGTTTAATACCCCGGCGTGGCGAGCGCGCCGACTAACCGGACAAGTGTCCTGAGAACGCGGACAGCCGCCGGTCAGCAGCCCTTGAGCCGTGCGGCGAGATAGTCGGCCACGGCGTTCATCGGGACGCGATCCTGCGTCATGTCGTCGCGCTGGCGCACCGTGACGGCGTTGTCCTCGAGCGAATCGAAATCCACGGTCACGCAGAACGGCGTCCCCACCTCGTCCTGGCGCCGGTAGCGCCGCCCGATCGCGCCGGCGTCGTCGAAGTCGATGTTCCAGCATGCCCGCAATTCGGCGGCCAGATCACGGGCCTTCGGGCTCAGGTCGGCGTGTCGGGACAACGGCAGCACGGCGGCTTTGACCGGGGCCAGTCGGGGGTCCAACCGCAGCACCGTGCGCTTCTCCAGCACACCCTTGGCGTTGGGCGCTTCGTCCTCGGTGTAGGCGTCGATCAGAAACGCCATGAAGGACCGCGTCAGACCGGCGGCCGGTTCGATGACGTAGGGGGTGTAGCGGGTGTCGCTGACTTGGTCGTAGTAGGACAGGTCGGCACCGGAATGCTTTGCGTGGGTTGACAAGTCGAAATCGGTGCGGTTGGCGACGCCTTCCAGCTCGCCCCACGGGTTGCCGGCGAATCCGAACTTGTACTCGATGTCGACGGTGCGATCGGAGTAATGCGAAAGCTTCTCCGGGGGATGCTCGAACAGCCGCAGATTCTCCGGATCGATACCCAGATCGACATACCATTGCAGCCGGGTGTCGATCCAATACTGGTGCCATTCCTTCGCGGTGGAAGGCTCGACGAAGAACTCCATTTCCATTTGCTCGAACTCGCGCGTTCGGAAAATGAAGTTGCCCGGCGTGATCTCGTTGCGAAAACTCTTGCCGATCTGGCCGATGCCGAATGGCGGTTTCTTGCGCGCCGTGGTGACGATGTTGGCGAAATTTACGAAGATGCCCTGCGCGGTCTCCGGGCGCAGATAGTGCAGACCCTCCTCGGTCTCGATCGGCCCGAGGTGGGTCTTGAGCATCATGTTGAACTCGCGTGGCTCCGTCCACTGGCCCTTCGTGCCGCAATCCGGGCAGACGATCTCGGTCATCGGCACCGTGTCGGGGTCGTCGATCCCCTTTTTGGCCGCGTAGGCCTCCTGCATGTGGTCCTGGCGATGCCGGTGGTGGCAGTTCAGGCACTCGACCAACGGATCGTGAAAGACCTCGACGTGGCCGGACGCCACCCAGACCTGCCGCGGCAGGATGATCGACGAATCGATTCCCACTACGTCGTCGCGCCCGGTGACCACCGACCGCCACCACTGCCGTTTGATGTTTTCCTTGAGTTCCACGCCCAGCGGGCCGTAGTCCCACGCCGAGCGGGTGCCGCCGTAAATCTCGCCCGAGGGAAAGACGAAGCCGCGCCGTTTGGCCAGGTTGACTACGGTGTCGATGACGGACGCCACGGCGTGGTGCACTCCCTTTCCGGGTTTGATCGGGCACGCGCGGCGATCGACCGCCGCGCGCAGAGCATCAGTCATGGTAACGATCGGCGCCGGGGTCTTTGACATGCGTCATCATGCATGTGACAGTGGAGGTCGGCCGCCCGCGAGACCTCCCGGCGGATCCCGCCCACAACCTGGCACTTTCCGAGGTGATGACTCTCTCCCATGGCGATGTCCCCCTCTCCGCCTTCCCCGATGCCGACCACCGCGGGTGACCTGAGCGTGGTGGCCCACGAGCACGGCGGAACCGGGTCCGGCGCACTGGCCGACTACCCCGTGCCGCCGCCGCGGGAGATCCTCGACGCCGCCGGCGAGCTGCTGCGCGCGCTCGCCGCACCCGTGCGGATCGCCATCGTGCTGCAGCTGCGCGAATCCCACCGCTGCGTGCACGAGCTGGTCGACGCGCTCGGTGTGCCGCAGCCACTGGTGAGCCAGCACCTGAAGATTCTCAAGGCCGCCGGCGTCGTCACCGGCGAACGGTCCGGCCGCGAGGTGCTGTACCGGCTTGCCGACCACCACCTGGCGCACATCGTGGTGGACGCCGTCGCGCACGCGAGCGAGGACACGCTTTGACCGGCACGAGCGTGCGTTCGACCCGGCAGCGAGCGGCGATTTCGACGCTGATGGACACCCTCGACGACTTCCGCTCGGCGCAGGAGTTGCACGACGAGCTTCGCCGCCGCGGTGAGAACATTGGGCTGACCACCGTCTACCGGACGTTGCAATCCATGGCGGCGGCGGGAATGGTCGACACGCTGCGGACCGACACCGGTGAGTCGGTCTACCGTAGGTGTTCCGAGCATCACCATCACCACCTGGTGTGCCGCAGCTGTGGTTCCACCATCGAAGTCGGCGACCACGAGGTCGAGCAGTGGGCGGCGCAAATCGCCGCCAAGCACGGCTATTCCGACGTCAGCCACACCATCGAGATCTTCGGCACGTGTTCACAGTGCGGGTCGTAGGTTGACCCGGGCCGACCGACCGCGGCACGTCTGAAAAAAGTTCTGAAGAAAAAGTGTCCGACACGCGCCCGCCGCGTGCTCCTACCCGATGAGTGGCCCACGGGCCGAGCCAAGCAAGAACTCCAGGGAAGTGAGCACCATGCGGAACCACCCATCGCCCCATCTGCGGCCCGTGCGCGACGTCGGGGCTCCGTCACTGCAATTTCGCACCATCCATGGCCACCGGCGCGCCTTCCGGGTCGCCGGGTCGGGACCGGCCCTGCTGCTGATCCACGGCGTCGGCGACAAGTCCACGTCATGGGAGCCCGTACACGCCAAACTTGCGCAGCGGTTTACGGTGATCGCACCGGATCTGCTGGGACACGGGGAATCGGACAAACCACGCGCCGACTACTCCCTGGCGGCCTTCGCGAACGGCATGCGAGACCTGCTTGCCGCGCTTGACATCGATCGCGTCACCCTGGTCGGGCATTCGTTCGGTGGCGGTGTGGCAATGCAATTCGCCTATCAATACCCGGAGCTGGTCGAGCGCATCGTGCTGGTCAGCAGCGGTGGCGTGGCCCAGGAGGTAAGCATGGCCCTGCGGTTGGCGGCGATGCCGATGGGCAGCGAGGCCCTGGCCATGCTGCGCATTCCGGGCGTGATGCCGGCGATGCGACTGTTCGGGCGGGCCATGGCGACCGTGCTGGGCCCCACCAGCCTCGGGCACGACATCGGCGATGTGGTGAATCTGCTCGAGGGCTTCCGGGACCCGCGCGCACTCTCGGCGTTCGCGCGCACCTTGCGTTCGGTGGTGGACCGGCGCGGCCAGTACGTGACAATGCTGGACCGAAGCTATCTGGCGCAACCCATTCCGGTGCAAGTGATCTGGGGCGAGGACGATTTCGTGATCCCGGTAGACCATGCCCGGAGAGCCCACGACGCGATACCCGGGTCACGCTTGGAGATCTTCGAAAACTCGGGGCACATGCCGTTCAAGGACGACCCGGATCGCTTCGTCGAGGTCGTCGAGCGGTTCGTCGACTCGACTCGACCGGCTCGGCACGATCGAGATCGCCTGGGCTCGTTGCTGCGGACCCGCGTCGGCGACAACGGCCGGGAATCGGTCACCGTCGCCCTGACCGAATCGGCGGTGTCCTAGGGCCCTAACCCGTCAACGTGCGACGTATCCCGGCGCCCGAATCCAGCACCAGCAGAACCAGAGTGCGCAGCGCGTCATCGCTCAGGCCGGCGCCGGGAAAGTTATAGCGCAGCATCACGTCGGCGCTTTTGGCAGCGCTCTTGCCCGAATTACGTTGCACGGCTTTATCGTTGATCTTCTCGACGAGCGTGACGCTGCCAAAGTTGCTCTCGCGGGCCTGTCTGGCTACCTGATCGCTGATCTTCTTGGTCAGCGGCAGATCCCACGCCACGACCTGCGTCAACGACACCAGGTCGAGGTCGTCGGCGATGTTCACCACCCGTAACGAGGCGATGGTCCCCCGATGGCGCACGGTCAGGGCCCCGTCGGTTTCCTCCTCGACCGGAAGGACTTCGCCGAGCACCGACGCCAGACGATCCTGCAGTGATGGCATCGGATCCTCTCCGTGAGGACCCGTTGCGGTCCCCACTACGCGCTTCCGAATCTTCGATTGCGAGAAGCGTATTCCTCGCAGGCAGCCCAGAGGTCGCGGCGGTCGTAGTCGGGCCACAGTTTGTCCTGAAAGATGTACTCCGCATAGGCGGCCTGCCACAGCATGAAATTGCTGGACCGCTGCTCCCCCGAGCTGCGCAGGAAAAGATCGACGTCGGGGATGTCGGGTCGCTGCAGGTGCTGCGCCACCGTCGCCTCGGTGATGCGCTCGGGGTTCAGCCGGCCCGCGGCTGCCAAGCGGGCGATTTCTTTTGTGGCTTCGGCGATTTCGGCGCGGCCCCCGTAGTTGACGCAGTAGTTGACGGTGATGACGTCGTTGTCCTTGGTCATCTCTTCCGCGATCGCCAATTCATTGATCACGCTGCGCCACAGGCGTGGGCGCGAACCCACCCAGCGGATCTTGACCCCTATGGTCTTGAGGTTCACCCGGCGCATGCGCACCACATCGCGGTTGAAGCCCATGAGGAAACGGACCTCCTCGGGTGAACGCTTCCAGTTCTCGGTGGAGAAGGCGTACAGGCTGAGCCACTTGATCCCCACTTCAATTGCGCCACAGACGATGTCAATGACGACCGCCTCGCCCGCCTTGTGGCCGTCGGTACGGGTAAGCCCGCGTTGGGTGGCCCAGCGGCCGTTGCCGTCCATCACGATCGCCACATGATTGGGCAGTCGGTCGGCCGGGATCCGGGGCGCCGCCGCTTTCGAGATGTGCTGTGGCGGCCGGCTCGGGCCACCGCCTGGGGCCAGCGGCAGCTCGGGAAATACCACCGGCCAGGTCGACCTTTCGGGGAAGACCGGATAGTCGTCGGGGGCGGGAGGCAGCTGCGGGAAGGCGGCGGACGCCGACTTCCGCTCGGCCTTGCTAGCCACAGTCCAAATCCTGCTCGATCAGCGCTGCTGCGCGTCGTTCGGCGATGGTGCGGTCGACGTGATACGTCCGTTCCACCAGTGGCAACGTTTTGAGCTGCCGCTCCAGGTGCCATTGCAGGTGCGCGGCCACCAGCCCGCTGACGTAGCTGCGGTGCGATTGCGTGGCCTTTTCGGCGAACTCCCAATCGCCGTCGTGCAGCGCGGACATCAGGTCCAGCACGCCCGGCGGCGGTGTCGTCGAACCGGCCGGACGGCAGTGCGGGCACACGCTGCCCCCGGCGCCGACATGGAACGCCCGGTGCGGTCCCGGTGTGGCGCACCGCGCGCACTCGGTCAGCGCCGGCGCCCATCCGGCGATGCCCATGGCGCGCAGCAGGTAGGCGTCCAGCAGCAGGTCCCGGGACCGGCGGCCGTCGGCCACCGCCCGCAGCGCGCTCACCGTGAGCCGGTGCAGGGCCGGGGCGGGAGCCCGCTCCTCACCGGCGAGGCGTTCGGCGGTTTCCAGCATCGCGCACCCGCAGGTGTAGCGGCCGTAATCGCTGACGATGTCGGTGGCGAACGCGTCGATCGAAACCACCTGGGTGACGATGTCGAGATTGCGGCCGGGATGCAGCTGCGCGTCGATGTGTGCGAATGGCTCCAGGCGTGCGCCGAATTTGCTGCGGGTGCGACGAACGCCCTTCGCCACTGCGCGAACCAAGCCGTGATCGCGGGTAAGCAGGGTGACGATCCGGTCGGCTTCGCCGAGCTTGTGCTGGCGCAAAACCACAGCCCGGTCTCGATACAGCCGCATCACAATAGTTTTGCACCCCGCCGCGACAATGCTGGTATCCGCGCCGGTTAGTCTCGTACCCCGTGATTGGCGCTTCCGAGTCAGGTCCTGGGTCCGTTTTCGGATCCGGTGGCCAGCGCCTGCCCACGTTGACTGACCTGCTTTATCAGCTGGCCAATCGGTCCGTGACATCGGTCACACTGGTGCGGCGGTCCCTGCACGCCATCCATGCGAGCCAGCCGACGCTGAACGCCTTCCGGGTGGTGCTCACCGAGTCGGCGCTGGCCGCGGCGGCGGCGGCCGACCGGCGACGGGCAGCCGGGGACACGGCGCCGTTGCTCGGCATCCCGATCGCGGTCAAAGACGACGTCGACGTTGCTGGAGTGCCGACCGCGTACGGCACGGAGGGCTACGTCTCGCCCGCCACCCACGACGCCGAGGTGGTCCGCCGCCTCAGGGCCGCCGGCGCGGTGATCGTCGGCAAGACCAACACCTGCGAGCTCGGCCAGTGGCCCTTCACCAGCGGCCCCGGCTTCGGGCACACCCGCAACCCCTGGTCGCGACGGCACACCCCCGGCGGCTCGTCGGGGGGCAGCGCCGCCGCGGTGGCCGCGGGGCTGGTCACCGCGGCGCTCGGCTCCGACGGGGCCGGCAGCATCCGGATCCCCGCCGCCTGGACGCACCTGGTGGGCATCAAGCCGCAGCGCGGCCGCATCTCCACCTGGCCGCTGCCCGATGCGTTCAACGGCATCACGGTCAATGGGGTATTGGCCCGCACGGTGGCCGATGCGGCGCTCGTGCTCGACGCGGCGTCGGGCAACGTCGAGGGGGACCGGCACAAGCCGCCCCCGATCACCGCGTCCGACTATGTCGGCATCGCACCCGGACCGCTCAACATCGCGCTGTCGACCCGATTCCCGTACACCGGTTTCCGGCCCAAGCTGCACCCGGAAATCGTGGCCGCGACGCGTGCCGTGGCCAAGCAACTGGAGTTGCTCGGCCACACCGTCGTTCCCGGCAATCCCGACTACGGCCTGCGGCTGTCGTGGGACTTCCTCGCCCGGTCCACCGCCGGCCTGCGGGACTGGGAGGAGCGGCTGGGCGACGGGGTGGTGCTCGACCCTCGCACGGTGGCCAACCTGCGCATGGGCCATGTGCTGGGTCAGGCGATTCTGCGCACCGCACGCCGGCACGAAGCCGCCGCCCAGCGTCGGGTGGGTTCGATCTTCGACATCGTCGATGTCGTCCTGGCTCCGACAACCGCCCAACCGCCACCGCTGGCCCGCGCCTTCGACCGGCTGAGCAGCTTCGGCACCGACCGCGCGATGATCGCCGCGTGCCCGCTGACCTTTCCCTGGAACGTGCTGGGCTGGCCCTCGATCAACGTGCCGGCCGGGTTCACCTCCGAGGGGTTGCCCATCGGGGTGCAACTGATGGGGCCGGCCAACAGCGAGGGCATGCTGATCTCGCTGGCCGCCGAGCTCGAGGCCGTGTGCGGATGGTCGACCAAACAACCGACGGTGTGGTGGAACGCCGAAACGGGAGCGCCGCCGGTAGCCGGTACCCCGCCGCCGCGAGGGTGAACCGGTAAGCGGCACATCCTCGAAAGTTGAATTCGCTTGCGGCGGTGCGCGAACACGCATGACTCGAGGCGATCGCATAGCCGAGGGCAAGGCGGGTATCCGTTCGCCGTGGACCAATCTGGTGCTCCACAGTTGGATGCGCGTCGAGCAAGTTCCCACCGACAGGGCCGCGGGCCGCGTTGCCGCCGAGCAGTGCACGCCGTATCCGCCGGGGATTCCCGCGGTGGTGCCCGGCGAGCGACTCAACGACGCGGTGCTGGATTACCTGTGTTCCGGTGTGCGCGCCGGCATGAACGTTCCCGACGCGGCGGATCCGTCGCTGCAGACAATCCGCGTGCTCGCCTAGCGGCGATCGCACGCGCGGCGGTGGCGATCGCGGGCGCGGCGATCGCAAGCGCGGCGAAGCCGGGCGCAGCGGGTCGCCGCCATCAGCGGAAGCCGAGCGCAGCGGGTCGCCGCGTCTGTTTCAGAAACCAAGCCGGCCAAGCTGTTTGGGATCGCTCTGCCAATTCTTGGCGACCTTCACGCGCAGGTCCAGGTAGATCTTGGTGCCGAGCAACTTCTCGATTTGGCCGCGCGCCGCCGTACCCACCTGGCGCAGCCGGGTCCCACCCTTGCCGATGATGATGCCCTTCTGGCTGTCGCGCTCGACGTAAAGCAACGCGTGCACGTCGATCAGGTCGTCGCGGTCCGCGCGGGGACTCACCTCGTCGATGACGACCGCCAGCGAATGCGGCAGCTCGTCGCGAACGCCCTCCAGGGCGGCCTCGCGGATGAGCTCGGCCATCAGGACTTCCTCGGGTTCGTCGGTCAGTTCCCCGTCGGGGTAGTACGCCGGGCCGGCCGGCAACGCCGCGGCCAGCACGTCGATCAGCACGTCCACCTGAGCACCGGTGGCGGCCGACACGGGGACGATCTCGGCCGAGTCGCCGACCAGTTCACTGACCGCGACCAGCTGCGCGGCCACCCGATCTTTGGGCACCTTATCGATCTTGGTGACGATGGCGATCAAGGTCGTTTTCGGTGCGGTCGAACGGATTTGGTCGACGATCCACCTGTCCCCCGGACCGATCGCCTCGTCGGCCGGGATGCACAGGCCGATCACGTCGACTTCGGCGTAGGTGTCGCGCACCAGGTCGTTGAGCCGCTTGCCGAGCAGTGTCCGCGGCCGGTGCAGGCCCGGCGTGTCCACCAGGATGATCTGAAAGTTCTCCCGGTGCACGATGCCGCGAATGGTGTGGCGGGTGGTCTGCGGCCGCGTCGAGGTGATCGCCACCTTGGAGCCGACGAGCGCGTTCGTCAGCGTCGACTTGCCGGTGTTCGGTCTGCCGACCAAACACACGAAACCGGAATGGAATTCGGTCATCTCGCCGAACTTGCACCCGTGGCTGGCCGCGGGCCGCACGTTCGCGGTGGGCGGACGTTCGACGTCACGAGGGGCTCTCCCCGTCCGAGCCGTTGGACTCGGGCTCGACCGGGCTCAGCAGGACCGTGCCGATGCGAACGCGTCCCCGGTGGTCGGTGCCGCCTTCGGCCTGGAGCCGCAGGCCATGCGAGACTACCTCGGCCCCGGGCAACGGAACCCGGCCCAGCTCCAGGGCCAGCAGGCCGCCCACGGTGTCGACGTCGAGATCGTCGTCGAAGTCCACCCCGTAAAGCTCGCCGAGATCTTCGATCGGCAGCCGCGCCGAGACGCGAAACCGTTTGTCGCCCAGGTCTTCTACCGGCGCCGTCTCGGCCTGGTCGTATTCGTCGGCGATCTCGCCGACGATCTCCTCCAGCACGTCCTCGATGGTCACCAGGCCGGCTATCGCGCCGTACTCGTCGACCAACAGGGCCATGTGGTTGCGGTCGCGCTGCATCTCGCGCAGCAGCGTATCCAGCGGCTTCGAGTCCGGCACGAACACCGCCGGACGCATCACCTGGGCCACGGTGATGCCCCGGCCGCCGTCACCCGAGAGAAAGCTCTGCTGGACAAGGTCTTTCAGGTAGACGACCCCGACAATGTCGTCGACGTTCTCCCCGATCACCGGAAGACGCGAGTGCCCGCTGCGCACCGCCAGGTTCAACGCCTGACTGGCCAGCTTGTCGCTTTCGATCCAGATCATTTCGGTGCGCGGCACCATGACCTCGCGGGCCGGGGTGTCGCCGAGTTCGAAGACCGACTCGATCATCCGGCGCTCGTCGGCGGCGACCACGCCGCGCTGCTGGGCCAGGTCGACGACTTCGCGTAGCTCGATCTCGGACGCGAACGGCCCGTTGCGCAAGCCGCGGCCGGGCGTCAGCGCATTACCCAGGACGACCAGCAGCCGGCTGAGCGGCATCAACAACCACGAGATGAGCCGCAGCGGAACGGCTGTCGTCAACGAGATGGAGTACGCGTGCTGACGGCCGAGGGTGCGCGGGCCCACCCCGATGACCACGAAACTGATGACCACCATGGTGGCCGCCGCACCGAACAGCGCCCAGGTGAGACCGAAGTTGTCGTACAGAAACAGCACCAGCAGCACGGTGGCCGTGATCTCGCACGTGATCCGCAGCAGGACGACCAGGTTGATGTAACGCGGCCGCTCGGCCATCACCTCGGCCAGCGACACGGCGCCGGGCCGCTCCTCGCGCACGAGCTCCTGGACCCGGGCCAGCGACACCGTGCTGATGGCCGCGTCGATCGCGGCGAACAGCCCGCCGATAGCGATCAGCGCCATCGCGCCGAGCAGCCAGGACAGACCGGTCAATTGCCGGAAGACCTCGATGCGGTGACCGGCTCCACGTCGTCGTCGCTCCGCTTTCGGTTGAGGGCCCAGGCCCCAAGGCACACCACGACCCCCAATGCCCCATAGCCCAGCGCCGAGGGCCACCAGGGCTGGGCGGGTTGGGCCGGATCCTCGTGCGGGCGGACCGCGAGCACCACCAGGAAGCTGCCGTCGTCGGTGGGTCCGGCGTGCGGCAGCGACTGGGTCTTGGTGACGCTGATCTGGCTGCTGCTGCTGCTGGAGTCGTTGGTCTGGCCCCAGGCCAACGTGGAGTCGTCGAGCAGGAAGAGGTCTTGGCTACCCCCGGGTTGGCTCTCGTCCCGGCCCACCACCGACACCTGGCCGACCTCCAGCGTCTGGTTGGCGGCGGGCACGGAGACCAAGACGTTCTGGTAGAGCTTCGGCGGCTCGGGTGGCTTGTAGTCCGGCGGCGGCGGGCCGTTGAAACCGTCCGGCGGTACCGAGCCCCCGCCGTAGAAGCTGCCCGAGACCACCCAGCCGTCACCGACCGCCGTGAAGGGGACGACGCCGACGGTGGCGGCGTCGAGCACGATCCGGGCGCCGGGCGGCACGTACGCCTCCCGGTCGGCGCCGCCGTAGGAGTAGCGGAACGTCATCGCCTGGTTCAGCGGGTTGTACAGCGCCGGGCGGCGGAAGGCGTCGTCGTAGTCGACGTAGTCCCAGTGCCGGGGCCGGACCAGCCGCTGGTTGTCGACCTTCAGGACGTCGACGTTCTCCCGGTGGGTGCTGACGACGTTCTGCACCCGCTGGTTGAAGTCGACCTGCTTCGGCGGTTTCGGCGGGTCGGCGGGATTGACGCGCGTCGGCGGTGCGGCCTTGGCCGCCGCGACCGCCTGGGCGGGAACATCGAGCCCCCGGGGCGGAGCCACCACCGAGACGTTCCTCGACGCGTCGGGGCCCGGCGGATTGATCGTCGGAAGGGCGTTCGCGGGCGGCAGGTTCGGCGGAGGGATGAGCGGTGGAGCCTGCACCGGAACCGTGCTCGGCGGCACGTACGCGGGCACCTCCGGAATCTGCACCGGGCTCGGCGGCGGCTGAACCCGGCGGGGCGGCGCGTCCTGGGAGCACACGTTGGAGGTGTGATACTGCGCAACCAGGTACTGGCACCAGTTGCAGCTGGTCGGGTTGGACCCGCCGCCGGCGCACGGGGCCGCCTCGGCGACGCCGATCGTGGTGGCCACCACCGAGACCGGTGCCAGGGCGACGGCGGCCGCGGCCGCGATCCCGAGTGCTTTTAGTCGGCTCAATTGTCGAAATACCTTGACTTGTCCAGCAATTGACGGTCCCGCTCCTGCTGGCGATCTTGTTGGTAGGCCTGGACCTGCTCGGCGACCCACTCTTCGAGCAATCGGTCCTGCAGGGCGAACATCTCTTTTTCCTCGTCCGGTTCGCCGTGGTCGTAGCCCAGCAGGTGCAGCACGCCGTGGATGGTCAACAGCGCCAGCTCATGGCCCAGGGTGTGGCCCGCCGCGTCGGCCTGCCCGGCCGCGAATTCGGGGCACAGCACGATGTCACCCAGCATCGACGGCCCCGGCTCCGGGGCATCCGGCCGGCCCCCCGGCTCCAACTCGTCCATCGGGAAGCTCATCACGTCCGTCGGCCCGGGCAGGTCCATCCAGCGCATGTGCAGGTCGGCCATCGCCGCGGTGTCCAGCAGCACCATCGACAGCTCTGCGGCGGGGTTGACGTCCATCTTGGCGATGACAAACCGCGCGACGCTGATCAATTCGGTTTCGGAAACGTCAACGCCCGACTCGTTGGAGACCTCGATGCTCATAGGACGCCCATCAACCAGTCACAGCCTTCATCACCGGCGCCCGCGGGAGCCTGAGGCCCGCCGGGCCGCCCGGTTGGTCGCCAACCCGGGCTCTTCGAATTTCGCGTAGGCGTCCACGATTTCGGAGACCAGCCGGTGGCGCACCACGTCGGCACTGGTCAGTTCCGCGATGTGAATGTCCTCCACGCTGTCGAGGATCTCGATCGCCGAGCGCAGGCCCGACCTGGCGCCACCGGGCAGGTCCACCTGGGTGATGTCGCCCGTGATCACCATCTTCGAGCCGAAGCCGAGTCGGGTGAGGAACATCTTCATCTGCTCGGCGGTGGTGTTCTGCGCCTCGTCGAGGACGATGAACGCCGAATTCAGGGTGCGACCGCGCATGTAGGCCAGCGGCGCCACCTCGATGACCCCGGCCGACATCAACTTCGGGATCAGCTCGGGATCCATCATGTCGTAGAGCGCGTCATACAGCGGCCGCAGGTAAGGGTCGATCTTCTCGCTCAGTGTGCCCGGCAGAAAGCCAAGGCGCTCACCGGCTTCCACCGCCGGCCGGGTGAGGATGATGCGGTTCACCTGTTTGGTTTGCAGCGCGCTGACCGCCTTGGCCATCGCCAGATACGTCTTGCCGGTGCCGGCCGGGCCGACCCCGAAGACGATGGTGTTGGCGTCGATCGCGTCGACGTAGCGCTTCTGGTTGAGCGTCTTGGGCCGGATCGTCTTGCCGCGCCGCGACAGGATGTCCAGGGTGAGCACTTCGGCCGGCGATTCGTTGTCGGTGCCGGTCAGCATGGCGACGCTGTGGCGGACCACCTCCGGCGTCAGCGGCTGTCCGTTGGCGACGATCGCGACCAGCTCGGAGATCGCCCGCTCGGCGAGCGCGACGTCGGCCGGCTCGCCCGAGACGGTCATGGCGTTGCCGCGCACATGCAGATCGGCGTTCAGGCTGCGCTCCAGCGCGCGGAGGTTTTCGTCCGCCGAGCCCAACAAGCCGACGACGACATCGGGCGGAACATCGATGCTGCTGCGTACTTGGGCGTTGGCCTGGAGGCCTCCGGCTGCCTCAACAGCGCTGGTCTCGCGGGGCGTCACGTGGCTCTCGATGCCTGCTTTCTCGGTTTGTCGGTGGTTTGCTCGGCTGCCTAAGTCTACGCCGGGGCCACTCGTTGGTCAGCCTTCAGCCGCCATTCGCCGGCCGGGCGTCGGCCACCGCCCCGGCCCGCCACCCCCGGTCATATCCAGCGGACCCCATGGTGGCGGGCGCGCAAAACTACAGGTTCGACGCGGTATCCCACCGCGGGGTGAGCACGCCGAGCGCGCCGAGCGCCACCGCCGCGGTTGTCGAGGTCCGCAGCACCTGGGGGCCCAGCCGCACCGCCAGCGCGCCCGCCTCGGTCAACGCGGCGATCTCGTCTTGCGCGATGCCGCCCTCGGGACCCACCACAAGGAGCAGCGAAGCCGCACCCGCGATATCGGCGTGGGCGAGCGGGTCGGCGGCCGACTCGTGCAACGCCAGGACCACCCCTCCCGCGCGCAGCTCGTCGCGAACCCGCTCGACCAGCGCCGCGGTGGACAGGACGCCGTCGACGGGCGGGATGTGCGCCCGACGCGACTGCCGGGCCGCCGAACGGGCGACGGCGCGCCAACGGCGCAGGCCCTTGTCCACGCGGGCACCCTGCCAACTGGCCACACACCGGGCCGCCTGCCAGGCCAGGAATGCGTCGGCGCCGGCTTCGGTGGCCAGTTCGATGGCCAGCTCCGAGCGCTCCGACTTCGGCAACGCCTGGACCACGGTGACGGGCGGCTGCCCGGCCGCGACACTCCAGCGCTTCAGCACCCGGGCGCGCAAGCCGTCGCGGCCGGCGTGCTCGACCTCGCAGTGCGCCAGCCCGCCGGCGCCGTCGCCGAGGACCAGTTGCTCGCCGGGGCGGATGCGCCGCACGGTGGCGGCGTGAAATCCCTCGTCACCGTCGACAACGGCCAACGAACCGACGTCGGGCAGTGCATCGACGTAGAAGAGGGTCGCGACCATCGCGTTGCTCCTAACGTCGACGAGTGTGGGGGTTACGCACGAAGACCGCCCCGAATTCGTCCATAGACCCCACGCTCGGCGAAGGGAGGCGGCTAGCGCCCGGTGAAGGTCTCGCGCAGCCGGCTGAACAGGCCGCCGCCGGCGTGCGTCGAGCGGACCTCGGGCACGTCGCGGCTGCGCCGGGCCTTCAGCTCACGCAACAGTTCGGTGTCGTGGTGGTCCAGCCGGGTGGGCACCACCACCTCGACGTGGACGTGCAGGTCGCCACGGGTGCCCGACCGCAGGTGCGGCATCCCGCGCCCCCGCAGCGTGATGACCGAATTCGGTTGCGTGCCAGGCGGAACGGTGACCTCGCTGATGCCGTCCAGGATGGCGTCGATCGTGACCGTGGCGCCCAGCGCGGCGTCGATCATGGGCACCGACACCGTGCAGTGCAGGTCGTCGCCCTCGCGGACGAAGACGTCGTGGGCCTGCTCGTGCACCTCGACGTACAGGTCGCCGGCCGGCCCTCCCCCGGGTCCGACCTCGCCCTGGGCGGCGAGCCGAACCCGCATCCCGTCGCCGACCCCGGCGGGGATCTTCACGCTGATCTCCCGGCGGGCGCGGACCCGGCCGTCACCCATGCACTGGTGGCAGGGATCGGGGATGACGACGCCGACGCCGCGGCAGGTGGGGCACGGCCGGGAGGTCATCACCTGGCCGAGCAGCGACCGCTGCACCGTCTGGACCTCGCCGCGGCCGCCGCAGGTGTCGCACGGGACCGGCACGGAATCGCCGTTGGTGCCCTTGCCCTGGCAGCGGTCGCACAGCACCGCGGTGTCGACGGTGACCTGTTTGGTCACCCCGGTGGCGCACTCTTCGAGGTCGAGCCGCATCCGCAGCAGCGAGTCCGAGCCCGGCCGCACCCGGCCGATCGGACCGCGCGAGGTCGCGCCGCCGCTGAAGCCGCCGCCGAAGAAGGCCTCGAACACGTCGCCGAGGCCGCCGAACCCGCCGCCGAACCCGCCGCCCGCGGCAGCGTTTTCCATCGGGTCGCCGCCGAGGTCGACGATGCGGCGCTTCTCGGGGTCGCTGAGCACCTCGTAGGCGACGCTGATGTCCTTGAACTTCGCCTGCGCGGCCTCATCCGGGTTGACGTCGGGATGCAGTTCGCGCGCCAGCTTGCGGTATGCGCGCTTGATCTCCGCGTCGCTGGCGTTCCTGCTCACCCCGAGCAGCCCGTAATAGTCGCGTGCCACGCCTGACTCTCCTAAACCTGGTCCTTATCCCGCGCCTGCGCGTGCCGCGGGTGCGCGTTCATCGAGCACCCAGGACTTCGCCGATATAGAGGGCAACCGCGGCGACGCTGGCGATAGTTCCCGGATAGTCCATCCGGGTGGGCCCCAGCACACCCATTCCGCCGAACACGGTGTCGGAGGTGCCGTAGGCGGTGGTCACCATCGAAGTGCCCGCCATCTGCTCGGCGGCCGTCTCATGGCCGATACGCACCGTCACCTTACCGGCTTCCTGCTGGGCCGCCAGCAACCGCAGCACCACCACCTGCTCCTCGAGGGCCTCGAGGATCGAGCGCAGCGAGCCGCCGAAATCGGCGGCGTTGCGCGTCAGGTTGGCGGTCCCGCCCATCAGCAAGCGTTCTTCGGTGTGTTCCACCAACGACTCCAGCAACACGGTCGCCGAGCGGCCGACGGCGTCGCCCAGGCCGTCCGGGGCACGGAGCTGACCGGCCAGGTCGGCCACCGCGATCGAGGCGGCCGAAAGCTTCTTGCCGATCAACGCCTGGCCGAGCATCTCGCGGAGCTGGCACAGCTGGTGGTCGTCGATGACGTCGCCGAGTTCGACGATGCGCTGGTCCACCCGACCGGTGTCGGTGATGACCACCATCAGCAGGCGGGCCGGCGTCAGCGCGATCACTTCGAGGTGGCGCACGGTGGACGACGTCAGCGTCGGGTACTGCACCACGGCGACCTGGCGGGTCAGTTGGGCCAGCAGTCGCACCGCCCGGCGCAGCACGTCGTCCAGGTCGACGCCGGACTCCAGGAAGCTCAGGATCGCGCTGCGCTCGGCGGAGGACAACGGCTTGACGTCGTGGAGCCGGTCGACGAACTCGCGGTAGCCCTTCTCGGTCGGCACGCGCCCGGAGCTGGTGTGCGGCTGGGTGATGTACCCCTCGGCCTCCAGAACCGCCATGTCGTTGCGCACGGTGGCGGACGAGACGCCCAGGTTATGACGCTCCACCAGCGTCTTGGAACCGATGGGCTCCTTGGTGGCAACGAAATCGGCGACGATGGCACGCAACACCTCGAAACGCCGATCGTCGGCACTTCCCACTCGTTGTCACCTCCCTGCACCGCGCTGACCGGGTCCATTTTACGGGTCTCGAGCCGCGCCAACGGTTACCAGCGGGCCGTCGGCGGCGGGCAGTCGGCGGCACCCGCAACGATTACCGACGCTTCGGCGCTGGCGACCCTTCGTCCGGTTAGCCTTTCCAGCATGAACCGGTCCGGTGATCGCGACGCGTCGGGGAAGATCGGGCGATGATTTTCAAGGGCGTGCGCGACGGCAAGCCATACCCCGAGCATGGGCTGTCCTACCGGGATTGGGCCCAGATTCCGCCGCAGCAGATCCGGCTCGACGAATTGGTCACCACGACCACGGTGCTCGCCCTGGACCGCCTGCTGTCGGAGGACTCCACGTTCTACGGCGACCTGTTTCCGCACGCGGTGCGGTGGAAGGGCGTCACCTATCTCGAAGACGGCCTGCACCGGGCGGTCCGCGCGGCTCTGCGGAACCGCACGGTGCTGCACGCGCGGATCTTCGACATGGACATGGCGCCGGGGCCGCCGCGGTAGCCGGTCACGTTTGCGCACCGCCGGGTGTCGACTTGGTGAGGACGACATTCAAGGAGGACCGCCATGCCTCGGCTGCAAGGAGTCTCGGACCGTGACGCCGGTCTGGGCGCCAAGATCGCCTTCTTCTTCACCAAACGCAAGCTGGCCCAGATGACCGGGCTCGAAACGGCCGGGATGCTGGAACCGCTGCGGATGTACGCGCACATCCCCCGGCTGCTCAACGCGTACGGCAGGCTCGAGCAGGCCGAGTCGAAGCTGGACATCCTGCGCCCCCGCGACCGTGCGCTCGCGGAACTCAAGGCGGCGACGACGGTGCACTGCGAGTACTGCATCGACCTGGGTTCGCAGATCGCCCGCCGGTGGGGCATCACCGACGAGGAACTGCTCGCGATGGCCGATTATCGGAACGCCGCGTGCTTCTCCGACGTCGACAAGCTGATCCTCGAGTACGCCACCGCGATCAGCCGCACCCCCGTCGAGGTCAGCGACGAGCTTTTCGATGCGCTGCGCGGGCATTTCGACACCGCCCAACTCGTCGGGCTCACCCACGTCATCACGCTGGGCAACCTGCGGGCCCGCTTCAACCTCGCGCTCGGTATCGGCTCGTCCGGCTTCTCGGGCGACCGGGTCTGCGCCCTGCCGGAAACCCACGGTGACACGTGACCGTCGCTGCGTCGGTGACGGCGCGTTTCGAGGCGGCGCGGCCGCAGCTGGGCGCCATCGCCTACCGCATGCTGGGCTCGATCGACGACGCCCAGGACGCCGTGCAGGAGGCGTGGCTGCGGCTGAGCGGAAGCCACGCCGACGGGATCGCCAATCTGGACGCCTGGCTGACCACCGTGGTGGCCCGCATCTGTTTGAACATGCTCCGCGACCGCCGGGCCCGCGGACGGGAGGACCTGGCCGCCGTCCTGCCGGACCCGATCGTGGAAGCCGACGGCGAGTTCGACCCCGAACACCGGGCGATGCTCGCCGACGCGGTCGGGCTGGCGTTGTTCGTGGTGCTGGATACGTTGCCGCCCGAGCAGCGCCTGGCGTTTGTGCTGCACGACGCGTTCGCCGTGCCGTTCGACCAGATCGCGCCCATCGTCGGCCGCACGCCGGAGGCCACCCGCAAGCTGGCCAGCCGGGCGCGCCGGCGGATCGAACAGGCCGACCCGTCCCCCGACGGCGACGCGACCGCCCAGCGGGAGGCCGTCGACGCGTTCTTCGCGGCGGGCCGCAGCGGCGACTTCGACCGCCTGGTCGCGGTGCTGGATCCCGAGGTGGTGCTGCGCGGGGACTTCGGCCGCGGCACCCCCGGCTTCCGCGCCGAGGGTGCACCCACCGTGGCCAAGCTGGCCCGCAGCTATGCGGGCCCGGACCGCGAGGTGCGCGCCGCGACAGTCAACGGGGCGGCCGGCGCGGTGATCTTCGTCGCCGGGCAGGCGACGGCGATCATGGGATTCGTCGTGCGCGACGGCCTGATCGCCTCGATCGACGTGCTGGCCGACCCCGTCCGCATCGCGCGGTTAGACCTGCGCGCCGATCACTGACCGGCGGCTTGCAGCAACTCCATCGCCGACGCCCGCGACAACACCCAGCCGCCCTGGTTGACGAACGTGACGTTCTGCGTGACCGGTGACGTCAGCTTCGGGCCGGAGACCGCGACGTCAGCCGTGGCCGAGCCGGCCGCGGCCGGCTGGATGTTCGTGACACCGAACGACAGGGGCAGGTCGCCGTTCTTGGCCGCCTTCTGCAGCTTCTTGTCGGCGACGTGCGCCTCGATGCCACTGATGCCGCCCTGAACCAGGTTGCTCTTGCTGGCGAACGAGACGCTCGGGTCGGCCAGGCTGTTCAGCACGCCGGTCAGCTGATCGGCGGTCGGCAGGTCGGCGGCCGCAACCGGAGCCGGATCCTGCGGTAACGGCGCACCGATCGCTGCGAGCCGCACCTGGTCCATCGAAGGCGCGATGGAGACCGCGCCGGCGGCCGCACCCCCGATGACGGCGAATGCTGCCGCGCTGGTGGCGAGCAACTTGACGGTTTTCATGGTTCCCCCTTCGACGGGCGCGCCTGGTGAAACGGATCCACGCATCTGGCGTGGTGTCAACGCGCCTGCTACTCCTGTTGATTCGCCTGGCGGCATGGCTACGTTACGGCCACGCCATGTGAAGACAACAGGCGGAACCTGTGCCCCAGCTGTGTGGCGGCCCAGAATTGCG
This sequence comes from Mycobacterium sp. E3298, assembly GCF_001666895.1. Taxonomy (NCBI): domain Bacteria; kingdom Bacillati; phylum Actinomycetota; class Actinomycetes; order Mycobacteriales; family Mycobacteriaceae; genus Mycobacterium; species Mycobacterium sp. E3298. Next base: position 8,398 of record NZ_LZJB01000575.1, on the reverse strand, counting down.
GCCGGCTAGTTGGTCGCGGTCGCGGCCTGGATCAGGGCGATGGCGGCGTCGTGCTGCAGGACCCAGTTGCCGCCCTGATTGACGAACACCAGGTGCTTTTCCACCGGCCCGGCGAACTTCGGACCCGAGATCGCCACGTCGGCCTGGGCCATGTTCGGGCCGGCCGGCGCGATGTTCGTCACGGCGAAGGTCTCCGGAAAGTTGCCGTTGCGGTAGGCCTTTCGCAGATCGTGATCGGCAACGTGGCCCTCGTCGGGGGTGATGCCGTTCTCCACCAGGTTGTTCTTGGTGGTGTACGAGACGCCCGGATTGGTCGCCTGGTCGCACAGGGTCGACAACTGCTCCGCGGTCGGAAGAGCGCCCGGGGCCGGCGGCGGCGGTGGCGGGTCCTGCGGGAGCGGCGCGCCGAGCGCGGCCAACCGCACCTGATCCATCGGTGCCGCGACGAAAACGCCACCGGCGGCTCCCCCTAAGACGGCGAACGCCGCCACGCCGGTGGCAATACTCTTCATGGTTTTCACGGTTCCCCCTTCGATACGCATGCACCATGGCGGGATCTCAGCGATCTTGTCCCCCACACGGTTCCGCGTGACCACGGTTAGTAGGTGTAAGTGTGCCTGGTGTGACCGGCGATTGTGTCTCGGGCCGGTCACGGTACGGCGACGCTACGGCCGCGCACCGCCCGCCCGTTACGAGCGTCGCTCGATCGATTCCCGGAGACTCTTCGGCCGGATGTCGGTCCAGTTCTGCTCGATGTAGTCGAGGCACTCCGCGCGGCTCGCCTCGCCGTAGACCACGCGCCACCCCGCCGGCTTGTCGGCGAAGCTCGGCCACAGGCTGTGTTGATCCTCGTCGTTGACGAGGACGAAGAAGGTGCCGTTCTCGTCATCGAAGGGGTTGATGCTCATCGCGTCTCCTTGTCGTGTGCTGGGGCGGGCCCACCGAACCCACCGTGGATCCCAATACCCGGTCTGACAACAATCCCAAGCAGCTGAGGTTGGGAAATCCCGGCCCCTGCGTCAGACCGGAGAGGTTGGGCAGGAACAACTTGGGTGCGACGTCGGTGACGGCCAGGTCGTGGCCGATCGCCTCCTGCAGGCTGTCGGCGGTCAGCGGTCCGCCCAGGCCGAGCTCCAACAGGTCCAGCACGTCCTGGCCGAACAACGACGTGAACCACAGCGAGTCGGCGCCAGAACCGTCGATGACGAGGTCGAAACCGTGCACCGTCTCGAGGTTCTCGCTGCCGCGGTTGGTGGACAGGGTCAGTCGGATCTGCCCGTCGCGGCCCACCGCGTGGGCCACCCGGCCCCGCAGATGGCGGATGCGGTCGTCGGCCAGCAGGGCCTCCTGCACGTTCGCCGAGAAGACCCCGCGGTCGGTGCGGGCCAGCGCGTCGCGGCGTTCGGCCAGCGTCAGCGCGCTCCAATCGGTGGGGTCGGAGAACAGCGAGTTCTCGAAGAAGCTCTCCCCGCGGGTGAACAGCGTCACCTGCGGCGAGATGACGGTGATGGTTGAAACCCGGTGCCGGAACAGCTCGTTGAGCATCGACGCCGCGGTCTCGCCGCCGCCGATCACCGCCACGCGCTCGGCGCTGATCCGGTCGTGACCCGCGGCGCGGTCCCAGAACTGGGCGATCGACAGCATGCGCGGATTGCCGGGCAGCAAGGATTTCTCGGCCTGACCGGGCCCGGTGATCATCAGGGCGTCGGCTTGCACGGTCGTCTCGTGGGTGTGCAGCGTCCACTGGTCCCCGCTCACGGCCAGCCGTTCCACCTCACCGTGCACCACGTTGAGGCCGATCCGGTCGGCCACCCAGCCCAGGTATTGGCTCCACTTGCGATGGGTCGGCGCCGGGCGGCCGCGGTCGATCCACTCGGCGAACGACGCCGTGGCGATCAAATAGGACTGCCAGCTATAGCGGGTCATCCGCTCGTCGAGTTCGGCGTTGCGGCGGGGCACCAGTGCCGAGCGGTAGGGGAACCCGACATCCTTCTCCGGGCTGGTGCCCAGCCGGTGCGCGCCGTCGGTCCAGCCGCCGCTCGCCTGCCAGTTCGCCGCCACGCCGATACGTTCGACGGCGATCACCTCGGGGGCGTCGACACCCATGTCCCGCAGCACGGAAGCCTTGGCCGCGACGGCGACCGCCTTGGCTCCCGCGCCGAGGATCGCAAGTGTGCTCATGGGGCCATCTCCCGTAGCGATTCGATCCAAAGATGTTGCAGCTCGGCGACATCGGCGTCACTGAGAATGTCGGGCAGCGTGCGCCACTGCGCGGCCAGCACCCGCTGCCCGTCGAAGGTGAGCATGGCGGCCACGATGGTGAGCTCGTGGCGGACCGCGAGATCGGGTTCGGGCTGTGGCGACACCCCGGCCAGCAGCTCCCGCTCCAGCGTCAACGCGGTGCCGCCGTGGGCATGGGCGGCTCCGATGTAGTTCAGCAGCAGTTGCGGCCGGCGCAGCGGGGCGAGTCGCTCGGCGGTGTCGGTGCGCAGGTAGCGCAGCAACCCGTAGTCCAGCCCATCGCCCGGGATCGTCGCCAGCAGCTCCCCCGCGCCTCGTGGGCCCGTCGACGTCACCCGAATCGGGTAGATGGAGCTCAACAGCCCGACGGTGTCGCCGGTATCGATGCTGCGCGTGCCCGTGCCGTCGACGAGACCGTCGGCGCGCCCGTGTGTTTCGAGCGCCAGCAGGGGCGGTGGCGTGGCCTGGTCGCGCGAGCGCCGCCACCGCGTCACCGTCGCCGCCGTGGCGGCGATCAACAGGTGGGGCATCGGCAGGCCCGAGCCCAGTAACCGGCGGGTGAGGTCGGCGTCGGTGGCGATCATGCGGACGTCCAGATCGCGGGCGCGGTCGCGACGCGGATCGACCCGCCGGGCGCCGAGGTCGGGATCGTCGCCGTCGGACTGGGCGGCCCAGAACTGCACGGTGTCCAGTCGGTGAGCGCGCTCGATGAGGGCGGCGGCCCAGCGCCGGTAGCTGGTGTGTTCGCGGATCGGCGCGGGCGCACGCCCGGTGGTCAAAGCCGTTAGGGCGGAGTCCAATTCGCCGAGGACGACCCGCCAGGACGCCGGGTCCATCGCAAGGACATGGGCGGCCAGCAGCAGGACGCTCGGCCCGGCCGGGGGCCGAAGCCATACCGCGGCCAGCATCGTCCCCCGCTCCGGGTCGAGGCGGTCGACGGCCCCGGCCGCGTAGGCGGGGATCACCGCTCGCAGATCGTCGGAGGTCGCAACCTCGTCGATGAGTCCGGTGTGGGTGTCCGGTGCCGAAACCAGGGTCATGGCGGCCCGGTCCAGGCGGGAGCGCAGCACCTCGTGGGCGTTCACGATGCCGGCCAGCGCGGCGTCCAGTTGTTCGCGGGTGACGTTGTCGGGCAGCCGGATGGCCTCGGTCTGCGCCAGGCGGCGCGGCTCACCGAATTCGTAGAGCCATCGTCCGTTGGGCAACACCGGCATGGGTCCGGTGTCCTCTTCGGCATCGCTTGCGGCAGAGTACGTTTCGGAGTCGATCGCCTCCGCTAATTCGCGGATGTTGGCGCACTCGAGGACGAGCCTGGCGCGCAGGGCAATTCCCCGCGCCCGGGTCGCCTGGACCACCGACAGGGCCGTGATGCTGTCCAAACCCAGCTGCAGGAAATCCGCGGAGACGTCGACTCGCGGCTGGTGGAGCAGCTCCGAAAGCACTTCGGCCAGTGCGGCTTCGGTCGGCGTTGCGGGGGCGGCCTCGGCGGGATCCGGCTCGTTGGCGTCGAAGGCGCTGAGCGCGGCCTCGTCCAGCTTGCCGTTGACCGTCAAGGGGATCTCGTCGACCGCGAGGATGCGCTGAGGGATCATGTAGCGCGGCAACCGGGTGCCGAGCATCGTACGTAGCTCGGCCGCCGTCGGCGGCCGGGGCGCCGCTTCGGCGACGACCACGTAGGCCGTCAGCAGCGCGACCCCATGGCGCCGGCGCACCACGACCCCCGCTCGCCGGACGGCGGGATGCGATTCGAGCGCGGCCGCGATCTCGCCCGGCTCGACGCGGTAGCCGCGGATCTTGACCTGAGCGTCGGCGCGGCCCACGTATACCAGCGAGCCGTCGGGGGCCCGACGCACCAAATCGCCAGTGCGGTACATGCGTTCGCCGGTCGCGAACGGGTCGGCGACGAACCGCTGCCCGGTTTGGGCGGCGCGGCCCAGATAACCGCGGGCCAGCTGGGCGCCGGCGAGATACAGCTCGCCCGTCACGCCGCCCGGAACCGGTCGCAGCGCGGAGTCCAGCACGTAGCCGCGCGTGTACGCGGTCGGCCGCCCGATCGACGGGTCGTCATGCTCGGCGATGGCGGCGACCACCGCCTCGACCGTCGTTTCGGTGGGGCCATAGCAGTTGTGGGCCGCCATGCCGGTGCGCGCGCACTCGGCGCGGATGAGGTTCCAGTCGGGCTTGCCGAGCGCTTCCCCGCCCAGGGCCAGCACCGCCAGCGGCACCGTGCTCAGCAAACCGCATGCCGCGAGTTGGGCAAACATCGACGGGGTGGTGTCGATCATGTCGATGCGGTGCTCGGCGATCGCCTCGACCAGCGCCTCGGCATCGGTCTGCGTGTGCTCGTCGACGACGTGCACGGCGTGACCGTCGAGCAGCGCGACCAACGGCTGCCAGGCGGCGTCGAACGCGAACGACCACGCGTGCGCGATGCGCAGCGGCCGGCCCAGCCGGTCGGCCGCCGGGCGCAGCACGTTGTCCAGGTGGTCGTCGGCGTATGCGCTTACGGCTGCGTGAGTTCCGATGACTCCCTTGGGTTCTCCGGTGGTACCCGACGTGAAGACGACGTAGGCGGCTTGCCCGGGCGACACTTCGACCGGGTGGAAGCCCGCGCCCGGCGGTTCGCCGGCCAGCGGCGACTCCTCGTCGAGCACGATCGCGGCGCCGGATTGACGCAGGATCGATTCCACCCGTTCCGGGGGTGTTGTCGGCTCCATGGGCACGCACATGCCGCCGGCCTTGAGCACGGCCAGCATCGCGACGATGTAGTGCGGTCCCCGGGAAAGCCGAATGGCCACCGGGCTTTCGGGCCGCACGCCGCGGTCCGCGAGGCGGGCGGCCAGGCCGTTGGCGAGGGCGTCCAGTTCGCGGTAGCTCATCGTGCCGCCCGCCCAGCTGATCGCGAGGTTGTCCGGGGTCTTGGCGACGACGTCGGCGAACCTCGTGTGGATGCCGACCGCAGACGGGGCGGGCGGGGCCGCGGCGCGCGGCGGGGCCGCCTCGTCGTCGAAGAGAACGCTCACCTGGCGCAGCGGCCGGTCCCAATCCCGCAGCAGCCGTTCGGCGGCGGTCAGCACCCGCCGGCCGAAGGTCGCGGCGGGAATGGCGCCCAGCGCACCGTCGATCACTTCGACCAGCACCACCAGTTCGCCGCCTTCGATGTGCGCGGCGACGGTGATCGGGAAATGTGACAGGGTTTGCAGGGTGGACGGCCGGAATGTCGCACCGCCTGCGGTCAATTCGACGCCCGCGGCCAGTCCGTCCAGGGGGAAGTTCTCGTAGACCAGCAGGGTGTCGAACATCTCCCCGACGCCGCCGAGCGCGCGCAGTTGGGCGTGCCCGAGGTAGCCGTGCTCACGCAGCAACGCGGCGTCACGCTGCACCGCGCGACATTGCTCGCCGACGCTTGCGGCCGGGTCGAGCCGCACCCGCATGGGAACGGTGTTGATGAACAGCCCGATCATGGTCTCCACGCCGGTCAGTTCGGGCGGCCGGCCGGAGATGGTGACCCCGAAGACCACGTCGTGGGTGTCGGTCAGCCTGGACAACACTAGCGCCCACGCCATTTGCATCAGCGTGTTGACGGTGATCCCGCGCGATCGCGTCCCGTCGACCAGTCGGGCGGTCGCCGCGCCCGGCAGCCGCAGTTCGGTGGTGCGGGGCAACCCGGCGCGCCGGTCCTCGCCCGAGCCGAGCGCCGCCGACAGCAGGGTGGGGCCCGGAAGGCCGGCCAGGTGCTCCCGCCAGACCCGTTGACCGGCTTGCAGATCGCGGCCGGCCAGCCAGCCGATGTAGTCGCGGTAGGGCCGCGGTGTGGCGGGCAACGCGGACACGTCCCCGCCGGCCCGATACAGAGTCATCATCTCGTTGACGAACACCGGCATCGACCAGCCGTCGATCACGATGTGGTGGGCGGTGAGCACCAAACGCCATCGAGAGCAAGGCAATTCGATGAGCAGGAAGCGGATGGCCGGCCCGCGCTCCAGATCGAACGGGCGCCGGCGTTCACCGGTCTCCAGCGCCTGCACATCCTCGGGCGCCGCGGCGACGGTGCGCCACGGCAGGTCGACCCTGGACGGCACGATCTGGACCGGGTGGGCGATCCCTCGGCTGAAGAAGCTGGCCCGCAGATTGGGGTGCCGCCTCAACATCTTTGTCGCGCAATCACGTAGCAGCGCGACGTCGAGCGCACCGGAGATGTCGGCGGCCATGCCGATCACGTACGGGTCGTCGGCGTCGCCGTCGGCGAATTCGGCGAGCGTGGTCAGCGAATACAAGCCCTCCTGCAGCGGGCTCAGTGCCATCACGTCCTCGATGTCGGGCGCGACATCCTTGGTGGCCGTCATGGCGTACCGTCGCGCGACGACCAGAGCTGCGTCACCGCAACCAAGTCGTCGGCCGAAAGGCCGGACGTGCTCATCGGCTCGAACCGGTCGTCGGCGTGCTCGGTGTCGTTCTGCCCGTCGAGAGCGGCCGCCAGCTGCTGCACCGTCGGGTTCTCGAAGATCATCCGCGGGCTGACCCCCAGGCCGGCGGCCCGTGCGCGCGCGGCGAGCTGCACCGACAGGATGCTGTCCCCACCCAGCGCGAAGAAGTCGTCGAAGCGGCCAACCTCGGGCGTCGACAGCAGCTCGGCGAACACCTTGGCCAGCGCACGTTCGGTGTCGGTGCGTGACGGCTCCGTTTGTCCGCTGGTGGTGACGGACGGCCGCGGCAGCCCGGGCCGATTCAGCTTGCCCGACTCGGTCTTGGGTAGCGCGTCCAGGACGGTCAACGACGACGGGATCATATAGCCGGGCAGCGTCGCGCCGATGGCGGCGCGCACCTCCGATGCGAACGAGGCCTTCTGCGCGTCGTCGACCATTGGCCGTTGCGGCACAACGTATCCGGCCAGGGAGGTGCCGCCGTTCACCTCCCAGGTGCGTGCGGCGGCGGCGGCGACCCCGTCGACCGCCGCCAGCGCAGCCTCGACCTCGGCCAGCTCCACCCGGAAACCGCGCACCTGGACCTGGTGGTCGGTCCGTCCGACGAATTCCAGTTGGCCGTCCTCGGTCCAGCGGGCGAGGTCGCCACTGCGGTACAGACGTGAACCCGGTTCGAGTGCAAAGGGATCGGCGACGAACCGGGTGGCGGTCAGCCCTGGGCGTTTCCAGTAGCCCCGCGCCAGTTGATCGCCGGCGTAATACAGTTCGCCCACGACGCCGACCGGCACCGCCCGCAGCCCGTCGTCGAGCAGGTAGGCGGCCGCCCCGGGAACCGGCTTGCCCACGAGCGGATTCGGCGGTGCCAGCCGCCCGCGGGATACCGCGCCGGACGTCTCGGTGGAGCCGATGTTGTTCAACAGCTCGATCTCCGCGCCGCCGCACACGGCCACCAGCCGTCGTAGCAGCGACGCGCTCACCGGTTCCCCGCCGCACACCAGTCTGGACAGCCCCCGCACCGCGTCGGGCCGGCTGTCCACCAGTGCGGAGACCAGGCTGGGCACCGCCGTCACCTGCGCGACCCCGTGCCGACTCATCAAGTCGCCGAGGGCTTCCGGGTCGCGGTGCTCGGCATCGTCGGCGAGGATCATCGTCGCCCCCGCCGCCAGGCCGGCCAGCATCTCCATGCCACCCTCGAGGAACGTGATCGAGGCCTGCGCCAGCCGCACGTCCTCCGTCCTGGGCGGGTAGTGCCGCAGCTGCCAGTCCAGCCGGGCCGCCATCGACCGATGGGTGCCCAGCGCGCCTTTCGGCTTGCCCGTGGATCCGGACGTGAAGACCAGGAACATCGGGTCGTCGGGGTGCGGCGGCGGCAGTTCCCGCCGAGCGGCATCTCCGTTCTCCAGCGCGGCCCGCACCTGCGCGTCGTCGAGCGAAATGACGGCCACGCCCGCTACGTCGGGGATGGTGTCCGCCGCTTCGGCCGTGGCCAGCACCACCGGCGGCCGCACGTCGTCGAGCATGAACTGCTTGCGCGCCCGCGGATAGCCCGGATCGATGGGGAAGTAACCGCCGCCCGCCTTCATGATGGCCACCAGCGCCACCACCAGGTCGATGCCGCGCCGCATCGACAGCCCGACCAACGACCCCGGCCCGACACCGCGCGCGGCAAGCAACGCCGCCAGGCGGTCCGAAAGGCGGTGCAGCGCTGGGTAATCGAGCTGCCGATCGCCGCA